>CALDQY010000217.1 GCA_937911445.1 uncultured Rhodobiaceae bacterium
CCACCTCAATGAGAACGGGATACAAGCTGTCATTCATTATGTCCCTCTTCATGAATCCCCCGTAGGAAGCGAACTTGGATATGGCCCCGAGAGTTTGCCTGTGACTTCAAGAGCAGCGGCCTCTTTGATTCGATTACCGCTTCACCTTTCTATGGATGAAGAAGATATTGAGTATATCGTCAGGATTCTTCAAGAATTTTATCTTCCCCATGATTGAGTGTTTCAAGGGAGAAACGTGCTGCATAGAACAACAACACCCCAAGTATGGGTGCACTGATGAATTTTATCCAATTCTGCACGATTTCATCGATTTCAAATGCTGTGTTGGCATATGGTTCTCCTGAAAGTGTCAAACCAACTGCATGAACACCAACAAAACAACCGAACAAAACAGCCATCGTTTGGGTATCTTTTTCCAGCTTGACACGATCCATCAACATGCCAAGAACGATAAAAATCAGAACGCTTCCTGTGCTGAATTCAGTAAAAATACACAAAAGCAATTCGTGAGTAAGACTTAGACTAATCATGATGTTCCTGTAAAGAGTTGATGCGGGTAATTCGATTGATTCAGAAAGCAGAGCGAGCATGAAGCATACCGTCAACAAAAATAATCCGTTGCTCAGACTTTCGTTAACGTTGACAACAACACCAAAGAAGTACAGGATAAAACCAAGATACCAGTAACGATTGTCCTGTAAGATTCTACGATCTTTGAAAACACTCCTCTGAACGAGTATTCCAACCATTGTGATTGGTGCGTAAAAGGATACATCTGGGGTAAATAAAAGTATGAACATCAAAAATGGAGTGATGTATGCCAACAAATCGGCAACTGAATCCTTGCTTAGCAGCGATAAAAACTGAGATTTTTCCGCTGTTCGCACAAATCTCCCAATCGGTGTTTCTAATTAAATTTAGGTAAACCTAAAAATGTGGTTCCTCTGGGCTGGTCATGCCAAAGTCAGAGGACATTTGTGGTGTGGTTCTCGCTGGAGGGTGGGGCACTCGCTTAATGCCACTGACAACCTCAACAAACAAACATCTTCTGCCGGTCTACGACGAACCCATGATCTGCAAATCCATTGCTACACTTGCACGTATGGGCATCAAAGAAATCATGATCGTTCTTGGTGGATATTCAGGAAATTCATTTTTTGCTCTCCTTGGTGATGGGCATCGATTTGGGTTGGACATTCGTTATGCATACCAAGAGCAAGCAGGGGGAATTGCAGAGGCCCTTCGATTGACCAAAGGATTCGTAGGCTCACGAAATGTTGCTGTAATCCTTGGCGATAATGTGTTCGAACAATCGATGAGAAGTTATGCAGTGGATTTCGTGAGTGATGATGCACATGATTGTTACCTCTTCCTAAAACCCGTTAAGGATCCTAGCTCTTTTGGAATTGCATGGATTGACGGTACAGGTCGAATTGTGAACATGGAAGAAAAGCCTGAGGCATCAGATTCAAATCTCGCAATTACAGGTTTGTACATGTATACTCCGCGTGTTTTCGATATGATTGACGAAATCCTCGAGACCACAGGATACTCCAATAGGGGAGAATTGGAAATCACCGACATCAACAGATTGTTCATGATGAAGGACAGGGCAAAGGGATGCTATTTTGATTCTCATTGGGCGGACTGCGGAACAATAGACGCATTACTTGAAACATCCGTCCTCATGAAAAAATGGGACTTGGGCCCTTGGCTACCATCGGCGAGTGAATAGAATGAGGATACTTGTCACAGGGGGTTGTGGTTTCATCGGAAACCATGTCGTGCGCAATGGCTTGTTGATCCCAGGTGTTGAATCAATCATCAACTTAGACGCATTAACGTATTCAGGCCACGCTGAAAACCTTAACGACATCGATGATGAGAGGTATACATTCGTTTATGGGTCGATTAACGACTTTGACCTTGTAAGCAAAATACTCAATGATCATCAAATCGATGTCATCCTTCATCTTGCGGCAGAGAGTCATGTTGACCGCTCGATCAATTCGGTCCAACCTTTCATCGAAACCAACATTGATGGGACACGCGTTCTTCTCGAAAGTGTCCTTGCTTCCAAGCAAAAAGGACATATCGTTCATTTTGTCAATGTCTCAACCGACGAAGTTTATGGCTCTCTAGGCCCTGATGATGAACCGTTTACGGAAGATACACCTTTGAACCCTAAGAACCCATATGCTGCATCAAAAGCCGCTGCGGATATGCTAGTTCAATCATTTGTCAACACCCATGAATTGTCTGCAATCACAACAAGATGTTCCAATAATTACGGGCCACGTCAATTTCCTGAAAAGCTCATACCACTGATGACACTGAATGCTCTCAACGATAAAATGTTACCAATTTATGGAGATGGAAAACAAATACGCGATTGGATTCATGTCGACGATCACGCAAACGGGATTCTTTGCGCCATGCTTGCATTGTTTGTTGGAAAAATCGAAACCGGAGAAGTATTCAACTTCGGAGCAAACAACGAACAACAAAACATCACCATCGTTCGAAGTATCCTTTCTCAAACGAATGCAAATGAATCGTTGATGGAGCACGTTAACGATCGACCTGGTCATGACCGGAGATATGCGATGGGATATGAGAAGGCGAGCAGAGTGCTTGGTTGGAAGCCAGAAATCGACTGGGCAACAGGCTTGTCTGAAACCATTGAGTGGTATCGTATCAATACAGCATGGACCGATTCAATCACGTCTGGTCAATACAAAGAGTACATTCGCACACAGTACGGTCATCTCGCCAAATGATTCAATTGCTCATCATTTTTCGAGCCTTTTTGACCATCCGAACCAGTTCAATTCTTGCTTCATCGGAGTCCGTTACATCCGATTCAAACGCAAGCCGAATCGGTTTTTGCTCTGAATCGACCGTTGCCATCATCTCAAACCCGTAGCGGTCGATATGCGTCATGACTGCATCGGAAGCATCTGTTGCTTTACTCATCGTTTTACAATACAACAAGAGGGCGTCAGCATGATCTTCATTCATGTGTGTTATGATGTCATCAGAGTAGTCAGACATCGGGTCTGGCTCTGCAGTTTTCCACTTTGATTGATTCACCCAAGACATCCTTCCAAAGCCTCCAATGTAACGGACAGATTGCACATCTAATTTGAAAAAGGAAAAGTCTTCCCAATCTGCATAAACACTGGCACTTTCATGAGCTTGTAAAAACGAATTCTTGACAGACTCTCTCTCTTGCTTTGAGACTTCAAGGCATTCACCTACCAATGTGACTCTACTCAATGCAAGCGGATTACCTGTACCTGTTTCTGCAATCAGCAAAGACGCCTTTCCATTTGCGTTGAGGTTTTTTGTATGCTCCGCTAATTGACTTAAGAGGAATATTGGGCTACCTCCATGCATCGCATAGGTTACAAAGGAACCATAGGGATGCCCTTCTGATTTCTCAGAAATTGTACATAAGGTCGCCACATCCATTTTTTCAGTTAGTGTTCTTGCATCTTCGGCGTGGCTCGGTCTCGCCACATTTCGGTCATACAACAATTCTGGTCTTGTTGAACCGTCTGCTGTCGGAGATGCATGCTTTGTAAATTTCTTTTTCTCTTGGTGTTCTGTCATTCTACTCACGCTCTTGTTCTTGTGTTATTTCATCTTTAATGATAATTTGAATTGGTCCCCACGGAGGGATGTAAACCTCTGATGATACCCTGAATACTTCTGCAATATTTTTTGGAGTTAAAACGTCAATAGGCGCCCCGTTGGCCACAATCTCACCGTTGGATAACAAAACGATACGATCTGCAAATCTTGATGCAATGTTAATGTCATGAATTGCTAAAAGTGCAGATCGAGGGTTCTCTTTATCTGAAACGAGCGACTTTATTTTTTTCATTACTTGGATTTGATTGTTGAGATCTAAATCACTGGTTGGTTCATCGAGCAAGAACAAACGGGGTTGTTGCGCAATGGCTTTTGCAATGATCACACGTTGACGTTCTCCCCCTGAGAGCATGTTGAATTTGCGAAACGCAAATTCCTCTAAACCAAAGTATCGGAGCGTGTTGCTTACAATCTCACGGTCGTTTTTACTGATCATCCAATTGATGTACGGTTTTCGACCCAACATGACAACATCGAAAACGTCAATGGAGAATCCTGTTCTAACAGACTGTGGGACGTAAGCGACGAGTTTTGACAATTCAACTTGGTTCAAATCACTAAGACTCTTCGAATCCAGTTCAAGCTTCATCGATGTTGATGGTAGAATCTTGTTAATGCACTTCAACAATGTGGATTTTCCTGCTCCATTTACCCCTAAAACACATACGAGTTCATTTTCAAGGACCCCAAGTTCCAAATTTTTCAGAACTTCATGTGCTCCATATTGGAACGAAAGTCCTTTGATTTCAAGAAGATTGGTCATTCCATCAACTCCTCTTCCTTAGCAATAGATACATGAAAAATGGGCCTCCAATGACCGATAACATGACCCCGACTGGTATCACAATCGGCGCAAATAATGTTCGGCCAAGAGTATCTGCTAAAATCATCAAAAATGAACCAAATACTGCCGAGCAAGGAATAAGTTTCCTGAAGTCATTACCTACAATGAGGCGAGCCATGTGCGGGGCCGCCAAACCTACAAAACCAATCAAGCCTGTGAAAGCGATGACGATTGATGTCATGAATGCCGTTAGAATCAAAATATTTCTTCGGATTTGTCGGGGATTCACCCCTGTACTGATTGCAAACTCATCTCCGCCTAAAGTGAGAGCGTTGAGATCCCATGACCATTTCAGCGCAGTTGGAAGTAGTCCTAATACCACATAACTAATGTACAAAACATTGACCAAATCTGGTCTGGAAAGACTTCCAAATGACCAATGAGCAAGTTGAGAGAGTTGTTCGTCACTCGCAAAGTATTGAAGGGTTGAAACAATCGCTCCAGAGATGAATGTAATCGCAATGCCCACCAAGATATAGGTCTCTGCGGATATCGAATTCATATCACCCAATTTGATAATGATTCCAACAACGATTATAGAGAACAAGAAGGCATTTCCCACAACCATTAACTCAGGGATATTGACGACAGAATATCCAACAATGATTGCTGTTGCAGCTCCTAAGGCGGCGCCTGAGGATACACCCAATGTTAATGGAGACACCAATGGATTCCCCAAACATCCCTGCATGAGTGCCCCGGCAGTCGCAAGAGCAACACCTGCAATTATTGCCATCAATACTCTTGGAAATCGAAGTTCCCAAATGATGTTTGATTGAAGAGTGGTGGCTTCATCCATTCCCAGAATGATACGTGCTGTCTTCCACATGTCAAGGCTCGAAGAAGACCCCTGTCCGAGCGCGACTATGGAAAGAAAAAGAGTTGAAACACACAAGAGGATAATCCAAAAGATTTGTTTCTTAGAATTTTGAATATGTTTCACTGATAGCGTGTCCATACTCTAATCACCACTTGACAGGCATACAAATTTCCCAACTCGTTCGGCATTGTGGTAATTCAGAAAATAATCGTCAAGATATTTGTCTGTATCAACGTCATCAAAAAGCGATGGATGGAAATATTTTGCTAAATATGGAAGGCCATGAATCATCATCGGTCCAGCAAATTCCCCTGCCATGATCAACATCCGATCATCAACAACAGCGTTGATGTCATCAAAACCAGGTCTTGATGAAATGAAATCCATGTGCGTACCACATTTATCATCGACGTCAAAATCATTGTAACCAATTTCGAAGGTAATTCCATCGAACATCAAAACATCTGGATTTGCGTCTATGATCGCCTCCATGTCAACGTGAGTCGTGTGTCCAGGCAAGTCGGCAAAGACGTTTATTCCGCCTGCTCTTTCGATGATGTCCGTCCACTGTGATGTACCCGTTAGAACAACAGGATCTCTCGTCAATGATGCATGATGTTCCATGACTACATTTGGCTTGAGCGAGTCGTCAATTCCAGAAATTCGCTCTTCGACCATATTCTCAATCTCTTCAAACTCTTCGAAGATCTCCTTTGCTTCCTGTTCTTTACCAAACAATTTCGCTAAAACTGCAATTTCCTGTTCAAGTGTATCGTACTTGTAAAAATCCAATGCGAGAACCTTGATCCCAACTGGTTCGAGTTTGTCGCGGATGGCTCCGGTGTCAACCATACCATTGCTCGCGAAAACAATGTAGACATCCGGATAGCAATCGAGAAGCGCCTCAAAGTCGATTTCTGAATGCGCTGATAATTGAACGAGAGGTATTTCAGTAAATTCCGGCCAAATTGTTTCATCTTGAAAATCTCCAGATGCGCCAACAATCACATCGAGATCAATGTCGAGCATTCGCATCACTGTACCTGCGTATGTATTTGTAATTACAACACGACTCGGAGATTCCTCGAAACGATGTTCAATATCATTTGAATCAACAACAACAAGATTGCCACTGTGTTGAGATTCATCGTTCGACGTGGAATAATGCCAAACTCCAATTGTGCACAGGACGATCAACGTAGCTTGAACAATTGCGATAAAGTGTCCATTAGACATCATCATCCCTCCAATACGGAATTAGAATAGATAATACCAGAAGTGAAATTGATGTTGTTGCAAAGGAAATCGATGTAAGACTTCGTTCATCCGCATCGTTTTGTTGTTCCATTGTTACGAACTCAGAGGTAGAATAATCCGATACTTTGTCGTTCACCATGACGTTGACACGCAATCTGTTTTGTCCAATGGACAAGTCGGATAGAATTACAAATGTATCAGTACCGTTGTAGATTTCCACAACGTTGCCATTCGAGTCTTGTACGATCAATGAGTACCATCCTGCGTAAGGGGTTGAAGACCACGAAACATTGACAGTTTCACCGGAATAGAAAACCCGTTCTCCGATAGGTTCGATAACAGGACTTTCGGGAATGAAATTTACGTTAATCTCGATCTCATCGCCTTCAATGAGGTAACCGAGATCGGTAAACGCGTTGAGTGAATAGACATGCAATCCATCTTCAGCATTCGTGATGTCGAGATGCAGATTTTTGCCTTCGTAAATTATTCGATCGTTTTCGAGAACCTGATACAACGTAGCGGTCGGAAATTCAGCCCACTCAATCGAATAATCCATATCGCTTGATGTTGATGATTCCGTAATGAATTTCGGTTTAGTAGGGACATCATAACCTGTCAACTCGTACACAACAGTATCAGAGTGAGAACCTGGCAAGCGGTCAATGATTTTCACATAATTCCTTACCGAAGCATTGTACCATAACTCCCAAGATAGGACATCATCGTCATTGTCAGAGATTGCAATGTATGTCGTTCGATAGGACTCGCCAAACACAGTAACTTCAACATCTTCTTGTATGAAAACCGTATTTTCAGTATCATCGTATCCATTAGGATGACCAGGTACTCCGATAATGTTCGTGCGATTGAAGTGAAGAGAATCTGGTGCATCGCCTGAAAACAATTCTGCATCATTGCCTTGAGTTGTGAATTGCCAACCCATTGTCCCTTCTTGGAAGTAAGAAGAACTTGTTGGATCATCAACCCAGTACGATTTCACGGTTAGGAGGTTGGAGACATCAAACCACCTGAACGCTTTTTCCTCTGCAAGGTACGTATCGTCTGATATACGAACCAAAAACGTCTCTTGTTCTCTATCAAACGCATCTTGAATGGTTTCAGTACCAATCATTGTGTACGTTCTGTTATGGAAGTATTCAGGCGTATGTGAAATGAAGTAATCCCAACTCATTCCAGCTTGCCAGACGAGATCATTCGATGGATTCGGCAGCACGATAATCACAAGGGAGGGTGAATTCTCGTTTGATCCATTGCTGTTGTGTGCAACAATGTTGAACTCATGCGTCCCTGCCTCCGATGGAGTGTAGTCAAATTGCTCATAGGACCCTCGGTAAATCAAATTATCATCGCTGATTTCTCCATGATATACTGAGTAATAATCTGTGTAATCGCCACCATCCCATTCAAGTGAAAATGGCGACATGAGAACTGTTTGTGTTTTGGTCGTAAAGGTGACGTTACCAGGGAATTCCACATCGGTTACTGTCGTAAGGTTGAGCCAGTTTTCACCAGACGTCACGAGGTGTCGAACTGGAGGTAACAAATCGTTTTCTTCTTGTTGAATTGTGATTGTTGGCTCAGAATCGATGCTTAGGTTCCTCAACAGATAGAATCCATCGTTGTTCGAAACGGATGAAACAATACCGTCACTGACCAACGCCCCCGAAACAGGTGTTCCTTGAACGTCGGTTATGAAACCGTAGATGTTGTTCATTCCATAATGAAATTCTATGTGGTTGATGTCAGGCGCTGCAGACGATCCTTCTTCGATTCTCATTCGAAGATATTGGGAAGTCACTTCCGATGCGCGGTCCCATTCTGCAATCAACGTGCAATATTCACCCACAGGGTGTGGCCCGAACTCGAACCTTGATTCGATGAGCGAGGCTTGCTCGTTCTGTTCCACCAAACCAATCGAAACAATGTCGTTCTGTGAATGATGAAGCGTTCCTGTTATCCAATTACTACCTTGATGGAAATCCAACTCAGTATCTGCATCAATGAAAATTGTGCGGTAAATGACAGTGTGTCCGTCGTTCATGAAGTAAGCTCGTATAACGTGCTCACCTTGAGAGAGTCCAGTAATTTCATACTGGCCATCGTCTGACCAAACCGAATCAAAAGAATTGACCTTCACTGATGTCGATCCAGCTTGTTCTCCAAGTTCATTGAACAGCGACCCATAAACTCTGTAGGTTGGTTGTTCTGTATCGCTCTCCGCCATTGCTGAATAAGGCAACAGTAACATGCTCAGCGAAAACAGTATTGCAAAAGCCTTGTTCCTAGTTCCCACTGATACCACCTCTCCAAGAAGAGCGACACCGGGGGTGCAAAGGGTGTGATTACAACCCCCGATGGCGCATCAGTTTTTGACTTCAATCAATTCTCAATTCAACTGTATGAACCAATCTCTTCAGCAGTGATGCCGTAGTGATCCCATACTGGTTGTAGCCATGCTGTAACATCGTAGGATGTTCCGAGTACGCTAGCGTCTTGCAAGTCGAGAATGTTGTTCATCGATGTAGCACCGTAGTTTGCGTAGAAGTAGTCATTGCTAAATCCACCTTCACATTGTGCCTGGTCAACACCTTCTGCAACTGTGTGGCTTACCATGTTGTAGCAACCAGTAAACGTGCCACTGTTTGGACCGCCCATGCTTGCGTTTTCGTACCATGCGAAGTCGTCACAGGATGTGTTGTCGTAGGAACCGACCCATCCCATTGTGTGAGATTGCATGTTATAACAGGCATTGTCTGTGTAAGGTGCTGCGTATGCTTCAATGGTCTTCCAGAAAGCGTATGCTTCTGCTTGGTACTTAGGGCCATTGTCAGCGTTGTCCATCTTGTATGTGTACTTGAGGACAGCCTGGGAGTATGCAATAATAACTTGCTTAACAACATCATTGGTTGCATCTGTGTAGCCTGCTTGATCTTCGGCTTGGAGTGCTGCAAGGCCGTTGATCATTGCTTGTTGAATGTGGTAGGTTGTGTTCGCCATACCAGCTGTGTGCTCGGTGCCGAAGTCGGCTCCTCGCTTGTTAAGTGTTGCAACTGGAGAGCATCCAACGTTTTCATCTGGTCCGTGGA
>CALDQY010000218.1 GCA_937911445.1 uncultured Rhodobiaceae bacterium
CACCAGAATGGGACCGTTTGAAATCCGCAATCGAATACTTTCAGGCATATGACGTTGAAATCCATATCCACGTACCTGCATGGGCGCGAGAACGAATCCAGCGTTTGTTTGAGGTTCAACTCAACGATTCAGTCAATTTTCATTACATCTACATCCCCAGATTCGATAGTGAACGTGATGACAAGGATTTGCTCGCATGGTCCCTTTTCACCAATGGATACATCGTGAGCAACGATACGATGCAGAATCACATCGAGAGCGGATCTATCAAGCAGGAGTGGTTTTCGACTCGGCGAATCCCCTACCATTTCACAAAAAACGGTGAGTTCCGTCCAAAGTTACCAACTGAATTTCCCTTTCCAATGGAGGAAGAGGAATGAGTGAATCGGAGGACGAACCGTTCGATTGCGTTGATTGCGGATGGTCGGGACACAATACAGAGCACGTCAGTTGGGATGACCGGGTTCTTCATCACGGCGAAAGCATGAGTCATTACGGAGGAGGGACCACCTCACCTAGCCATGTTTATGGGACATATTACATTGGTTCCTACGGTTCATATGAAAAATGTCCAGCGTGTGGCGCTAGGGTCCTCACTGCAAGCCGAAGAGAATACGAGAGGAAGGTTGAGAAAGCTGGGGGTTTGTTTGTAGCTGGTATCTTTGGATTTTTCATGACCGCATTCCTACTGGAGGGAATACTATGACCGCCTCCAAACCTATTGCAGATGCCGGGTTGACACTCACGGCAGACTCGCGCATACTTGTCATCGGCACCATTGGTGCTGGGAAATCTCACTTCATTTGCGACCTTGTTGCACAATCCGAGCCCATCCCAACACACTCCATCGATGATTGTCGACGGGAGAACGGTGCATGGACTCGGGCAGGTGAGGAGAAGGCCAGAAAAACATTTCTTCGGGCATGCGCAGAAGAGAGAGGATTTTTCGAGTGCACAGGAGCAGGGCCGCTTTACAAGCATATAGAACAGATTGCAATCGCAAATCCGTTCGATTGCGTCATGCGCGTTCACACACCAACTCAAGTTTGCATGGAGAGGGTGACCTCTCGCCATGAGTGGCCACCCTATCCGAATACCACAATGCCGGATTCAGCAATGATCGATGCCATTTCGGATGAACTGGATTTTCATGGCTTCGATAGACAATCATCGCATTGGAACGGCCAACGCCTGCTACATGTCTCGGGAGTGGTTGAATGAACCAGCAGTCCATCATCAAATCCATTCGAGATTGGGCGGCACGTAACCCTGAGGTCCGGTCCGCATTCTTGTTGGGGTCGCAGGCTCGTCGAGACTCCAATGGCCTCTCGGACGTCGACATTGTCATCGAAACCACCACCAAACCATTACTTGTGTTCCGCCAACTCCAACGATTGCTGTCGGTCGAGTACCATCAATCGTGGGCAGATGGCAAACTCGTCCTTTGGGTCGGCCCCACCCAGGTCAAGGTTGATTGTTGGGTTGTTGCAGATGCATCGCAATCCGCAAAATACTACTGGGGCTCCAACCCATCCGAGTTTGATGAGTGGGTGTTGACCGATCGTGATGGCGACTTGGAGAAGCGACTATCCAAAACACATCCAGTAGCAACCAAATACGAAGATATTGGTTGGTTGAACCTTCGTTTCGTCAATCAACTCGAAGCAGCATCAAAGCACCATGCTCGAAGCGACACATTTCGGTACATGTTCGCCATGCAAATCGCTTACGACGCTCTTATCAGGCTTGCATGCCATGTTGCCGGAATGACAGATTCTCTATATTTGCCAAAGGCCGGTCACAGGGTGCTGGAACGCCTGTTGCCTGCGTGGACTTCAGATCGGTTCGGAACGACCGGAAATCTTCGAACCGCAAACGAGCGAAAGCGCAACCTGCTCGACTGCTGGAAGGACCTGCATGAATTGTCGAAAACAGGAGAAACTGACCTAGGTGATTACGAGGAAGAATTCATGTTTCTTGAGAAAATTCTAGCGCGTGACCACTTTTGGAACATGAGGGACGTAGTGGATGGAACCATGACACCGGCAATGAGAGGTCAGTTACTTCGCGGTGCATGCCTTGTACCTCATGTTGGTGAACCTGCACTCAACAAATTTCTCCAATCATCTGGTGTAAAGTGGATTGTCGACCTGCGGCGAGAAGAGGAACGGATGCTACGGCCCTACCCCGATGACTTTCCCTTGCAGGTCCACCACTGCCCCACATGGCATACTTCTGAGCGCCCCGAGGCGTGGCCGCAGAGGCATTCGGAGGCGGGTAACGATTACGCAGGTGTTTTGATGAGTATGGCTCCACATGTACCGTTCATCCTCGAACTCATCGCTTCTGGAGAGATTGGGTACATCCACTGTCATGCCGGGAGGGATCGCACAGGTGTCATCTGTGCCATTGTTCTCCGTATTTTGGGACTCTCTAGACAAGATTTGCGGCATTCCTACGGCCTTTCTTCCGACGCTGACATGGATGCA
>CALDQY010000219.1 GCA_937911445.1 uncultured Rhodobiaceae bacterium
GACCGATCAAGCATGCACGAGGCAATGGAACAACAAACCATCTCAATTTCCAAAGCAGGAATCAATGCCAGCCTACGAACCCGTTGTGCTGTTCTGGCTGCTGCAAACCCGAAGGCAGGGCGATTTCAACCCGTTTCTGAGGTTCCCTTTACTGGGCAAATCAATCTCGCCCCACCGCTCATTTCACGTTTCGATGTCATTTGGTTGTTGACCGACGAGCCATCTGAAGACAAAGACGCAAAGATTGCTGGGCATATTGTCGATAACAGACTCTCCGGAACGAGTGAACTCCTAGTCAATGAAGGATCGAGACCCGACCCGCGTAAACTCAGTTCCGTAATGACAAAACCGAGCCACTCAGACGGACATCTTCACAGAGAATTTATTCGAAAGTATGTCGCCTATGCTAAACGAACAGTCCATCCAAATTTGGATGAAGAAGCGAAGAAGCACATCATCGAGTACTATGTTTCGACTCGAAAGCAATCGGGTGAATTCCAAGATTCGGTTGCTATTACTGCACGTGCCCTTGAAGCACTTGCTCGACTTGCTGAAGCGAGTGCACGAATCCGCCTGTCTGAAACTGCTAACATTCAGGATGCTGAGCGCGCCGTTCGGCTAACGAAGACATGGCGTTACGATCTCATGGGTGAGAATTTCGATGAAACAGCCATTGCTTCAAACCAGAAAGGAAAAGCCCGGCATGCAGAACGAAGCATACTTGATATCGTGGGCCGCTTGTCTGCGAATGGAGAAGGGTTCGCACAACTCGTTGATGTTCTCAATGAAGCGGAACGTCTTGACATCTCGAGGGATAAGGCCGAGGAAGTCATTGACAAACTCAATCAAAACGGTCGATTGATGCGTCCTACTGGTTACGATACACTCCAAATTGTTTAGATGCGAAGCAATCATCTCTTGAAGGGGTGATGCGTGGGAAGTCCATGGCAGATGTTACCTCTCAGGAACCCCAGGGTGATGTCACCGATGCCTCGACCTTCGATACAGAACAATTGGGGTTCATGTGCGGTATTGAAGTCCATCAACAACTCGCTACTGGAAAACTTCACTCACGTCAACCGTCGGAACTCTTTGATGTGACCATCGATAGAGTTCCAGGAGATTGGCCGCGCTATGCGCGCAAACTACGACTGGCCAGTGGGGAAGGCGGTAAAGTCGATGTTGCAGCTCGTTTTGAGAAGCGACGAAACCGTTCCTTTGTGTACATTCAGTCACCTAATTCGGGTCTGATCGAGTTGGATGAAAGCCCACCACTCTCGCACGATTCGGATGCACTCGATGTCGCACTCACCGTCTCAGCAATGCTAGGAGCCAAGCCTGTTGGGGCGGTTCAAACGATGAGAAAGACGGTCGTGGATGGTTCGAACACAAGTGGCTTTCAACGTACTTCCCTGATATCAACCGATGGAACACTCAAGACCGATACAGGTGATGTTGGCATTGACGTTCTCTGCTTGGAAGAGGATAGCGCACGCAAACTGGATACCATCCCCACAGATCACGGAGAACAGGTCATCTACAATCTGGACCGTCTCGGTGTACCGTTGATTGAGATTGCAACCTCGCCGGATATTCAATCTCCCGAACATGCGAAAGAGACGGCTATGGCCCTCGGCCGAACGCTAAGAGACACTCGACGTGTTCGTCGGGGTCTTGGTTCCATTCGCCAAGACTTGAACGTCAGCGTTGCTTGCGGAGATCGCGTCGAAATCAAAGGTTGTCAAGACCTTGGTTGGATCCCTCGAATCGTTCGACTGGAGATGGTTCGACAAGTCCACATGTATCGTCTTGCGAACGAACTTCGCTCTTCTCTTGGGTTGCCTCCACTTCCATCAAATCGTGACCTCGATGATTCTGGCATGGAATCTGAAGTAGCAGAAGCAGTTGCTCAATACATTCCCCTCGAGTACACCGATGTAACGAATGCATTTGCATCCTGTGAGAGCAGGATGGTCACCGAGGGACTTGCGAAGGGATACACGATGCTGTCGCTCCCATTGAACGGGTTTGCAGGTAAAATCGGTTCCAAAACTTTTGATGTTGAAGGAGCACAACTCCCGCGGCTCGGGCGAGAATTAGCTGGGGCAGCGAAACTTGCTGGGGTTAGCGGCGTTTTTCATTCAGATGAACTTCCCGCTTATGGTATCGAAGAAGAGCATGTAGAAGCCGTTCGTAAGCAACTCGAACTTGCATCAAATGATGCGTTTGTTCTCTGTCTCGCACCATCATGGCAAGCACGTCTTGCGCTTGAATCGGTTGGTCGTCGAGCACGACATGCTTTCCACCGTATCCCTCAAGAGGTCCGAAACGTCGTTGTGAAGAAAGGTGCTCCTGATGACGGAACGACGACGCCGATGCGTCCACTACCAGGTGGAGCGAGAATGTATCCTGAAACGGACGTTCCGACAATCCCCATTCGTCACGATCACTGGCAAGCGATCATCGATAACTTGCCTATGCGACAGGAAGAGCGAATGGAACGCCTCGCCCAAACAGAACTCTCCGAAGATCAATGCAAACAACTTCTTTCGCGAGAATTGGATGATGTATTCTTCGATCATCATGAATCCAAAACAAAGGCATGGGGAACTTTGCTTCTCGAACATGAATCCGTTCAACCTGCTGTTCTCTCCTCCATCCTCACGGTCCGTGAAGCAGGAGGGATAACTCGTGAGGGTATTGAGCAAGTGGTCGACAACTTCGCTCAATCACATCACGTTACGACACAAGAGATTGAAGCCTATGCTGATGAGAACGGCCTCGTTCCTGCTGATATTGGCGATCTTGAATCAATTGTCGAAGGCATCGTCCTTGAGCGAATCGACTTCGTTCAGGAACGCGGTATGGCCGCTATGGGTCCTCTCATGGGAGTCGTTATGGGGGCTTGCCCTGGAGTTGATGGAAAGGAAGTCAGTGCAGTACTTCGGGCAATGATTCAGAGGCATTCATGATGCGTGTAGCAACAATTCTCGTCCTCACCTTGCTCATACTACCCTTGGTTCAAGCCAACTCTGAGTCGTCTTGGTCGCATGAATTTGAAGCTGGCTACATTTCAACACAACCTCTCGTAATAGACGATTCCGTTTATGTCCGAACTTCGGGATTTTGGACGGGAGAGGAGCGCCCAATCGTTGCAGCATTTGAACTTCAAACTGGAAATGAAATCTGGACGTATACCTCTCAAACATCCCTTCAGCATGATATGGCGCCTCTCTTGTTTGTTGAAGCCGGCAGTGGAACGTGTGGTGCTTGGAATGACCTTCTTTTTGCCGGTTGGACGGATGGAAAACTGACTGCACTCTCACCAACAGACGGTTCTGTTGTTTGGCAGAATCAAACCGAGGTCGACATCATTGGAATCACTGGAAAGATGGTTCTTGATGGCGACCAAGTGATTGTTCCCACGCGCACTGGATTGTCGAGTTTTTGTCTCGCAGATGGGGCGCAGTTGTTCGATATCGATACAGGAAACATCGGTTGGAGAAACGGGGTTGC
>CALDQY010000220.1 GCA_937911445.1 uncultured Rhodobiaceae bacterium
ATGCAAGCCTGCCGGCCGGTTTGACCTTCGAGACCAGCAACGGTACGATTTGGGGTACACCGACCGAGTTGTGGAATACGACGCCTTACACAATTTGGGCCAACAACAGCGGTGGCTCAAGTGTGGCTTACCTCAACATCACGGTCAACGACCAACTGCCAACCAGCGTGGCCTACACGCCTGAGAATCTGACCTTGGTTCGTGGTGAAGTCAGCAGCGATCTCCCATTGGTACCTGCCCTCACTGGTCCAGGTGACATCATCATCTGGGGCATCAATGCCAGTTTGCCAACGGGATTATCTTTCGGCACGAACAACGGAACGATTTGGGGTGTGCCTCAGGTCAACATGACCGCGACGGCGTACACCGTTTGGGCCAACAATTCAGGTGGAAGCGTCAGCACCACATTCAACATCACCGTCCTTGAGCCAATCGTTGTTCTTGATTACAACCCAGAGAACTTGACTTTGGTTCGAAGCATAGCTATGACCGATCTGCACCCAATTGTGACGGGTGGTAGCGTTGAGACGTGGGAAATCCATCCATCGATTCCAGCTGGATTGAACTTTGCAGATGGTGTTCTTTCGGGTACACCAACGGTCAACATGACTTTGGCGATGTTCACGATTTATGCCAACACAACGGGCGGTTCTGCTTCGCATACCATCAATCTCACCATCCTTGAGCCAGGTGTCATCCTCGAGTACAACCCAGAGAATCAGACCATGACGCGGGGTCTTGCGATGGTCACGATGACGCCGACCGTGACCAACGGTACTGCAGAAACATGGAGCATCGATCCATTGCTGCCATCAGGATTGAATTTCAACAACGGTGTCATCAGTGGAACACCGACCGTCAACATGACGCGTACAACGTTCACAGTCTGGGCCAATACGACGGGTGGTGCAGCATTCCACACAATCAATCTGACCATCCACGAACCGATCGTTACCTTGGACTACAACCCAGAAAATCAGACGCTGACACGTGGTGTACCGATGACGCCGATGCATCCAATTATCACTGGTGGTAACGTGAGTGATTGGTACATAAGCCCGTCTCCACCATCAGGATTTAATTTCGCAAATGGTGTCTTCTCAGGTACACCTGTCTTCAATCAAACCACAACCATCATGTTTACCATCTATGCAAACACATCGGGTGGTTCAACCTCTCACACAATCAACATCACCGTTCTTGAGCCATTGGTCGAATTGGCCTACAACCCAGAGAACCAGACCTTCATCCGTACAGAACAAACGATTGCTTGGTCACCAACTGTATCCGGTGGACTTCCAGAAACATGGGCGATTGAACCTGCACTACCAAACGGTCTTGTCTTCGACAATGGTACGATTTCAGGTTCACCATTGGTCAATCTCACCACAACGCAATACATCGTTTGGGCCAACAACAGTGGTGGTTCTGCTTCAACATCGATCAACATCACCATCAACGAACCTGCTCCAGACATTGAGTATGTTCCAAGCGATTTGGTCTTGACTCGAGGAACGGCCATGACCACCTTGCAACCGAATGTGACGGGTGGTAGCATCGAAACGTGGGAGATTGAACCGACGATTCCAAACGGATTGAGCTTTGTTGATGGTGTGATTTCAGGAACGCCGACAGCGATTCAGAATCAGACCCAATACATCGTGTGGGCCAACAACAGCGGTGGTTCCTTGATGGCCTATCTCAACATTACCATCCTAGATATTGTCCCAGAAATCGCCTACACACCTGAGAACATGACCTTGACCAACGATACCAGTGTGGTCGATTGGCTACCGGTAAACATCGGCGGACCTGCCTTGACATGGAGCATCTCGCCAGCATTGTCTGAAGGACTGGAATTCAACGAAACGACTGGACACATAACAGGAACACCAACCGAAGTCATGGATGTGCGAACCTATGTGGTTACAGCGACCAACAGTGGTGGTTCGGCTTCAACGCAGATCAACATCACTGTGCTTGATCAAGTTCCAATGGTTGCCTTCGTGCCTGATGATGTGGTTTTGCTCAACAACTCCACTGTGTTGACCATGGAAGCCATCTCCACAGGTGGTATCGTCACCTCTTGGAGCATCTTGCCTGACCCATCAACTGGCTTGTTCTTCGATACGATCAATGGTACGCTATCAGGTGTTGCAACACAGGTTCAGAACAGAACCATGTACACCATTACAGCATCCAACGATGTTGGTTCCATCACGGTCTTTGTCAACGTCACCGTCGAGGACTTGTTCTACAACATGTCCCTCGGACCGTTGTATCTCCTCAACAACTCCGAAATGATTGCACTAGAACCTGAATCGATCATCAGTGGATCAACGTTTGAGATTGAACCGGACCTGCCTGAAGGTCTGTTTTTGGGTGCTGATAACGGAACGATTTGGGGAACACCAACCGAATTGATGGACTTGACCAATTTCACCATCTATGCAAACAGCAGTCTGTTCAACGATGAATTCGTTGTTCAAATCGGCGTTCTGGAGGATACGGACCTTGACGGTCTACCGAACGAATTGCCTGACGATGCAGACCCTCGTCGTGGTTTGGTCGAAGACTTTGACGACGATGGCGATGGCTACACTGACTTGATTGAGGGCGATTGTCTCTCTGACCCATTGGACGGTTCGGACGTTCCAGCCGATCTCGATGGTGACTTCGTCTGCAATGCGATTGACGATGACATCGATGGTGATGGTCTGAACAACACCGTTGAGACCAACACAAGCGCCTACATCGATGCCAACAACACCGGAACTGATGCATGGGATGCCGATACCGATGGCGATGGTATCTGCGATGGACCGATTGCACCTGCTCTTCCAGTCGATTACTGTGAAGCAGGTCCTGATGCCTTCCCGAACGATGCTGCAGCCTACCTCGATACCGACGGTGACGGAATGCCAGACGAATTGTTGGGCGAATCGACGACTGGACTGAATGAAGACTTGGACGATGACAACGATGGTTGGACAGATCTTGACGAAGCTGATTGTGGTCCAACCGATTCAAAGAACAAACTCGATACACCTGTTGATAGCGATGGTGATGGCATCTGTGACTTCAACGAAGTCTTGTCTGTAACCTACGGAACGGGTGACTTCGAATTGCTTCAAGGAGAGCGCAACGTCTCACTCCAACCACTCATCACCGGAATGACCGTCGATATCTGGGAGATTTCACCTGCTCTACCGTACGGCTTGTTCTTCGGTGGCGATACGATGGCACGAACCTCAAACGGTAACGGTACAATCTACGGTGTACCGTTTGTTCCATCGAACTTGACCGAGTACACCGTTACTGCAACGAACTTGTTGACGGGTACACAGATCTCGACCACGTTCAATCTCTCGGTTGAGGAAGATTACGACTTGGACGGTCTTCCGAACAACAACACTCGAATGGGTCTGCTTGAGGTTGACTTCGACGATGACGGTGATGGCTTCAACGATTCGTTCGAATTGGAATGTGGTGGCGATCCGTACAACCGTTCATCGGTTCCGAGGATTGAATCCGATGGAACTTGTTACACATTCCGCTCCTACGAGCAACCACCAGAAAAGGACAAGAATCCATTCAAGCCAATCTGCTTCCCGATCATCTTCCTCTTGTTGGCCTTCATCCTCGTGGTTCCGATGATTTTGACACGACGCAAGGAACGCGTTGGTGTACAAGTAGAACACGTTTCAGCAACGCCTGCATTCCAGAGTGGTTCTGGAACAATGCTCGATCCATTCGTTCTCAAGGCTGTCACGATTCCATACAACACCAAGGCCAAGACCAAAGAGCGTATTCGCTGTGCTGAGATGTCACCGGGTTACGAGGTCAAGGTTCGAGAGACCAATGTTGAAGTCAACAAGAAGCGCTTTGGTGCAGTTCAATTCGCAGGTGTTCAAGATGGAACAGGTGTCCTCAAATCCAACAGCGATGGCTTATTGATGATCCAATTCACCTTTGATGGAACGCTTGAGCCGAGCGAGTTTGGTATGGTCTACAAGAGCGAATTGATTCTTGATGAGAAGACCTACTTCGTCTGGCACGTTGAGACCAAGGCCAAGAAAGGCAAGTGATCACAGAGGAATTTCGTGCAACCATCCAAAGATGTCTTCTTCGGTTTCGTTCTGAATGCCTGTAAGTTTGTCGTACAGTGTTGTTGTAATCGTTCCTGGTGTTCCATCACCATAGGTGACCTTGTTATCGCCGTGGGTGATGCTACCGATTGGCGAAATAACGGCTGCAGTTCCACAGCAGAAGGCTTCGTCTGCAGACATTGCAAATTCAGCACTGACCTTCTCTTCAACGACTTCGTAGCCCATGTGGCGAGCGAGTGCAATGATGGAATCTCGGGTGATTCCAGGAAGGATGGTCCCTGTCAATTCAGGCGTGTAGAGAACCTTGTCCTTGATGCAGAAGAAGTTCGCAGCACCGACCTCTTCGATGTAGGTACTGGTTCGAGCATCAAGGTAGATGACCTCGGCATAGCCTTGCGCTTTGGCCATCTTGCTTGGCATCATACCAGGTGCATAGTTTCCAATTGCTTTGACGCCACCAGAACCGCCAGGAGCAGCTCGATGGAATTCATCAGAGATTAACAATTCAATCGCACGCATACCGCCCTTGAAGTACGGTCCAACTGGTGTAACGTAAATCATGAATGAATAACTTGGAGCGGGAGATACGCCGAGAACTGGACCGCTTCCCATCAACAATGGTCGAACGTACATTGCACCACGACCCATGGGTGGAACCCAGTCGATGTTGGCTTGAACGACTTGTTCAACTGCATCGATGAAAATGGATTCTGGAACAGGTGGCATCTTCAATCGATCTGCACCACGCTGCATCCGTCGAGCGTTCTCGTCTGGACGGAAGAAAACAACTCTATCCCTGGCGGTTCGATAGGCCTTCATCCCTTCAAACAGACCTTGACCGTAGTTGAGAACACCCGCAGCTGGAGAGATGGAAATGTTGCCATATGGACGCAAATCACCAGGCATCCAAGGCTCATCGCCCGTGGTTTCAGCCACGTACATGGTATCGGTTGGTGTTAACGAAAACGTCAGTTTGTCCCAGTCGATATCTTTGGCCATGAACCTCAACCCGTGATTCTCGCTAAGGAGATTCGGCTTTCAATTCTTGCTCATCGAATTTTTGCAAATTTGGCGATTATGTTATGTTCTGAAAGCAATTAGAGATTGCCATGAGAACTGCACTTGCAATGGTCCTTCTCCTGCTTCTTACAGGACTTGTTCAACACGCTCAACCGACTGAACTTGATGATGAAATCACCGTTTATTCAACAGATAGCTTCGACCCTGTTGCCGATATGACGCTTGGTGCAAACCAAGCCATTGCTTCCAACATTGCCCATACTGGTACGAAAAATGTTGCAGGACAGGATTGGGATGTGTATCGCTTCACACTCGATTCGACTGGCCAATTGAACGTCGAATTCGATGCAAGCAACTCCAGCGATCCTGATGCAACAACAGGAAACGGCATTGACACCTATCAGTGGAATATTTTCTTTGATGCGCCCTATGGCGATGACCAGTTCAATCTTGAAGGGCACACGTTCTCTGAACCAGCATCGAGCAA
>CALDQY010000221.1 GCA_937911445.1 uncultured Rhodobiaceae bacterium
AGTTCGGGCATAAATGCGCCATGCTCCGGGCAGGCAAAGTCTTCCGACCATGAAATGGTCGTATCCACTGGATGGTTTGGGCGGCTCATTCCATCGGATTCTACTGCTGTTTTTGGTACACGTAGGCTGGTTACTGCGAGTGCCCCTCCTCCGAGCCGGAGGGCATTTTCAACAGCTTCCGTCGTACGATGACGACGATCTTTCGAAAGAACGAATCGATCGATTCGCACATCAATGTCATGGCGGAAGTTTTTGTCCAATGATGGTGGATTTTCGAAGTCTGCGTCATGGCCATTGACTCGCCCACTCATGTAACCCTGTTCAACGAATTGTTTGAAGAGTTCAGCATGCGTTCCTTTGCGAGCACGGACAACTGGACTCCATACTGCAATCGTGTGCTGTTCAAAATTCCACATGATGTCATCAACGATTTCCTGAACTGTCCGACGAGCGACTTCCTTTCCACAATCTGGGCAGTGCGGTTTCCCAATTCTTGCCCATAAAAGGCGCAAATAATCCTGAATTTCCGTTACAGTGGCAACGGTCGATCGCGGATTGTGAGACCCCTGTTTTTGGTCGATTGAAATAGCAGGGGAGAGGCCTTCAATTCCGTCACAATCAGCTTTTTTCATCTGTCCGATGAATTGACGTGCATAGGAAGAGAGTGACTCAACATAACGACGTTGCCCTTCTGCGTAAAGTGTATCGAATGCAAGACTAGATTTACCGGAGCCAGAGACACCTGAAATGACGACGAATTGCCCTCTTGGCAACTGTACGTCAATATCTTGTAGATTGTGGGTTCGCGCACCGCGAACTGAAATCCAGTCTTGATTTACCGGCATATGAACAGTTATTCCGTAATGTCAAGGGTTCTTCAATCCGTGCCTCCAAGCAGGGCTGAATTCGGACTCAAATCGGACCGGGTCATCTGTATCAGGATGTAGGAATTCAAGCGTCACAGCATGCAAACAGATACGTCCGTGCAGGTTCGTTGTCGCTCCATGCATTTTGTCGCCAACAACCGGTGTTCCGCTTTCAGCAAGGGCCACGCGTATTTGGTGGCGACGTCCTGTTTCGATGACGACACTAAGGAGGGTTTCATGTTCTCCTCGGGCAATGACATCCCATGTCGTCAGAGCGCGTTTACTGGTCTTCGTCTTCGTTTCGGATACGAAGACACGTAAATTCTTGTCTTCGATGAGATGATGATCCGTTCGACCGGGCTGGGCAACCCCCTCGACAAGTGCGACGTAATGTCGATGAACCAATCGTTCAGCGAATTGCTCTTGCAGATCACGTTTTGCCGATTCTGTCTTTGCAAAAACCATGATCCCAGAAGTGGCTTTGTCGAGACGATGAACAATGAAACACCATCCATTCTTTTTCTCAGAGCGACAGTACTCAACGCACCGGTTGTGGAGTGTGTCTTGCTCAAGCTTGTCTGTTGCAACAGAAAGTAGACCGGCTGGCTTATCGACAACGAGAATGCTATCATCTTCAAACAACACATCGAGGTCGTGTGTTTTCGCACTCATCTCGCGGACTTCCTCGAACGTAACCTTTGCCTTCGGATGGATCTCAACGACCTGCCCCTTCAACACGAGATGTTTTGCACGGTGGATGGTGGCTTCATCAACAGATATGCGTTGATTCGTGAGCATTTTTCGGAGGACATTTGTGCTTGAATTCGGTTGCATGATTTTGAGAACCTCAAGCAAGTGAAGGTCTTCTTCGACTTTTTTTCTCATACGCATCCCTTACAATAAGAGGACTTGAATCAGTTCCCCTGCTTCTCCCGATTGTCCTGGTTGGAGAAGCGTAAGTCCGTCTGCAGAGGAGAGACTGTCAATATTGCCCGAACCCTGGTGTTTGGGTTGGTTCGCAATGAAACCATTCTCTGTTGATTGAAGTGTAACCCTACGTAGTGTAAGACAATCTTTGGTTGAGCGAACGTTGGTGTTAAGACGAGCGTGAACAATACGATCATGTGGGAAGGGTGTATTCAAAGAACCTCGCAGATATGGGATGACTAGCATTCGAAAGACAACGTGACTACTCACTGGATTTCCAGGCAGACCAAACATTGGCGTTCCATTCCAGTGACCAAAAAGAGGCGGGGATCCAGGTCGTATCTTGACCCTCCAGAAGATAAGGTCGCCTTCCGTTTCCATTAGCTTTCGTACAAAATCCCATTCTCCCATGGACACCCCCCCTGATGTGAGAAACAAATCACACTCCTTAGCTGCAACATCGAACTGTGCACGCAAGTCATCCATCGAATCATGGACTGCTGGATAGCGGATAGGGATGTGTCCAAGCATTTTCACAAGTCCAGATAGGCCGTAGGAATTGGATTCGTAAATTTCGCCGTAGGAGAGATTTTCACCCGGAGGTTTCAATTCATCCCCTGTTGAGATAATGCCTATTTTCAATTTCTTTACAGTGGGTACTGATGAATAACCCATTGTAGCACACATCGATATGGATTGGGGTGTGAGATAACATCCCTTCTCAAGCCCAACTTGTCCCATCGCGATGTTTTCACCACGCTTTCGAATGAAATGTGGTTTTGATGGTTGATTGAGTGTGACATTGTTGCCATCGATTGTACATGCTTCAATCGGAACGATGGCATCTGCTCCCTCCGGTACAGGGGCGCCGGTCATGATTCGAACCGCTTGTCCACTTGTAACGGAGAGTTGTTCATCTCCGGCAGCAGCCTGAGAGGTTGCAATGATATCCAGTGTTGATGGGGCCTCTCGTGTGTCTTCATAGCGGACAGCAAATCCATCCATTGCAGAATTATCAAAAGGAGGATCGTTTACTTTCGAGTAGAGATCCTCTGCAAGGATTCGTTGATGTGCCTCGTCCAAATTAACCTGTTCAATTGCGTGCAACAGCGGATGTTCCAAGGAGAGTTGAATCGCCTCTTCAAGTGGTAAGAAATACGGTACATCCTTCATACAATCACTTCTACATCCTGTGGCTTGCTTCGCCAACCTCAAAGGTTTGTCTTACTTCGGGTTGATGTGGTAGATTCTACTAACCTTTGGGATGTGGTTGTTCGGACCCTTGTAACAAGTGGTTCAGCGACGGTTCTCGCTGGGGTTGTAGCCATCGGTTTAGCCATCGTTCTTGCCAACAGTGAATGGAAAGCAAAGCCATTATTGAGGGGTATTACACAAGCATTGTATGGTCTTCCACCGGTTGTTGTTGGTGTTGTCGTTTACATCGCATTAAGCAAGGACGGTGTTTTAGGATCGTTGAATTGGTTGTTCACAATTCAAGGGATGATCATCGCACAAACCATCCTTATTTTTCCGTTGATTCTCGGTGTCTCATGGGCCGCTCTTGAGCGTGTTTCCTCGGATAAGCGAGATGTTTTGCGCGTTATGAACGCAACACCAAAACAACGTGTTTTTTTGGAAATATACTGCGCCCGAAGAGGAATCACAAACGCCATTCTGCTCGGTTTCGGCCGAGCCGTTGCTGAAGTTGGTGCTGTCTTGATGGTTGGAGGCAACATCGCCGGAAAAACACGAGTCCTGACAACGAGTGTCGTCCTTGAAACAAGTGTTGGTCGCCTTGATGTTGCCTTACAGATTGGTTTGATTCTACTGATCATTTCACTTATCATAGCGTTTGGAGTTCAATTTTTGCAATACATTCGGTTCTTTGGAAAACAATCCTTTGGACTGGAAAGTGCGAGTTCTGAACCCTTTGAAGACTTCAATGTCTCATGGGAAAACCTGGTGGTTAAGAAGGATGGTGTTCAAATTGTCAAATCCTGTTCACTCGAAGTGTCTGGAAACTAAATTGTTGCACTCATGGGTG
>CALDQY010000222.1 GCA_937911445.1 uncultured Rhodobiaceae bacterium
TCCTTCCAATCCTTGATTTCAAATCCGTTGCGTTTCCCCCTCAGGACAAAAGGAGCGTACTTTCCTGAGGTAACGTTCGACAAATCGGAATACTACAAGCTCGACAAGGCCCTTACAGCGATCATCATTTTCTTCGGCTTTGTTGCGTTCATACTTCATTGGAGTAAGGTGGAGCCATTCTAGGAGTGATGCATGATGAATGAGGATACGAGCATGATGTTTCTGGCCAAGGAAGGTGATTCTGGCAAAGCCTTCGCCCTGTTGGCCACGGTTGTAGTCGTTGGCTTAGCATTCCACGCCTACTCCTTCATGGTGGTGAAGGAAAACGACATTCTCAGTAAATACAACATTCAAGAATATTCCATCTCATTTGAGGAATCGAGTCTGCAGGACTCAGATTCAGTGCTGATTGGTGATGGAGGGACAGAAACAATCCAATTCTCAAGAGATATGATCAACGTCAACATGTCGCAGATGATGGCTCAAATTACGTTTACCATCACCTACGAGGAGACGTCTGGACAACTCGCAGATCCATGCGATGAAGTTCTGGTGAACATTCCTCCAAATGGATTCGTCGCTGATTGGCAAAATACTGCGAACGAACTCTCTGACTCCAGTGATGATTGTGAAACCATGACCTTAACTGTGTTTGTTTATCCTGAATACAATGGAGAAGCGATCATAGAAGAAGGTGAATCCGAGGAGTATTGGGAAACAATGTGGACAAATGGAACGTACGGAAGCGGCGTTCTTTCGCTTGAGATTTCTGTTGATACCAACCAACCGCCTGGGTCTGTCTTGCCAGGAGCAAACGATGACAACGAAGAAATCAATGTCCAATGGGAGGTTATCCTCTTCGAGGCAAACATTGAGCGTTGATATCAAATTCATGGATGCTTGAACTCCTTGGGTCGGAAGTCAAGTTAAATTATTGATGGGACTAGTCCAAATCATGAGGAGAAGCCTATCAGCACTTGTGCTGTTGCTTTTTTTGTCCTCGGCCCTATCTGGATGTTTGTCGAATACAGATACAACGGCCAAGGATGAAGAAGAAGATTCAGGAACAACTCCGAGTCAGAACGGAGGTCTCTTTTGCACCGAGCACGATGGCTTGGAGCGATGCTGGGAGAAGCACGTGCCTGAGAACCTTGACCCAGATGTTCCTGTCCCTCTCGTTGTCGATGTGCATGGTTATTCCTCAACCTCCTCAACACACAGGGATTTGTCAGGGTTCAATGAAATTGCAAACAGTGAGAGAGCAATAGTCGTTTATCCGAACGGTGTGCCTGGAAAGAACCTACCAACCGATCCAGACGAAAACCAAGCATGGAATGCTGGTTGGTGTTGCGCTCACGCCTCTCGGGACAACATCGATGACGTTGGCTTCATCACCAAAATCATTGAGTTGACCATCGAACAAGAGAACATCGATGCCAATCGAATCTATGCCTCCGGTTGGTCAAATGGCTGTGCAATGGTTCAACGATTGGCAATGGAGATGAGCCATGTTTTTGCCGCCGCTGGATGCATGTCGCATTATCTCATCACCGATTACGTCGATGATTACTCGCCCATTCCAATCATGGAAGTGCACGGATTCTTGGACAATGTTGTCCTGTACGAAACCAGTTTACTCAGCCTTCCATGGGCTGAAGATATGTGGACAAATCCTGAATCTGTAGATACGGGCGCTATCGAGAACATGCATGAGTGGGCGATTTACAATCAATGCACAGGTTCGATGGAAACCTTCGAAACGAATGAATTTTACACGATTCAAGGATTTGATGAATGTGAAAACGATGCCATCGTCCGACTAATGACCATCTTTGCAGCACAACACAATACATATGCAAACAACAATGCAGACGGGACCCCAGGGACACAAGGACTGGTTCAAAGTAGCGAATTGGTTTGGGATTTCTTGATTCAACACACAAAAGAATAA
>CALDQY010000223.1 GCA_937911445.1 uncultured Rhodobiaceae bacterium
ATGAACGATGACAACGTAGAGGATATTTCGCTTGCCGGTACAGGCGTCCCAATTTTTGCCTACCATCGGAAATTCGAATCGGTCGAGACAACCTGGGTTTGGAATACGGACGAAGAACTCGAATCTTATGTTATCAAACTCGCACAACGTTGTGGAAAGCACATCTCCGTTGCAGATCCTCTGCTTGACGCTACACTGATGGATGGTTCTCGTATCGTCATGAAGTTAGGTCGAGAAGTTTCGACTCGTGGTTCGGCTTTCTGTATCCGACGGTTCAAGGACGACCCGTTCTCACCCGCTGACATTGTTGCTTTCCGTACCATGTCGTCGCTCATGGTGGCTTACCTCTGGATTGCTTTCCAGAACGAAGTTCCAATGCTGTTTGTCGGTGGTACGGCGTCCGGCAAGACAACAACGCTCAACGCGATGTGCATTTTTATTCCTTGGCAAATGAAGATTGTCTCCATTGAATCCACTCGCGAAGTCAACATCCCTCAACCCAACTGGGTTCCAGGTCTGACAAGACAAGGGTTCGGTGGTGAATCGAGCGAAGGTGAGATCGGAGAATTCGAGTTGTTGAAGGCTGCGTTACGTGAACGGCCGGAATACATCATTGTGGGGGAGATTCGTGGTGCTGAAGCATACGTTCTGTTCCAAGCGATGGCAACAGGTCACTGTGCTTATTCAACTGTGCACGCTGACTCCGTACCGTCTCTCGTTCACCGATTGGAGAACAAACCGATCGATATTCCTCGTGTTCTCCTTCCTGCTCTCGAGGCTTGTTCGATTCAGATTCAAACCCGTATTAACGGACGACGTGTTCGACGCACGAAGCAGATTGTCGAGATTGTTGGTATCGATCCAAACTCGATGGAAGTCATCACCAACGAAGTGTTCCGTTGGGACGTTTCTTCGGACGATTTCATCTTCAGTGGAAAGTCCTATGTCCTTGAGAAAATCATGGTCAAAATCAACTTCTCGCAAGATGAAATGCGTCGTGAATTGAGAACCCGTAAGCGAATTCTCGAATGGCTCGTTCTCAACGATATTCGGAAGGCTGACCAGGTGTCGCAAATTGTTACGGAATACTACGTCCGTCCGAATGAAGTGCTTGCCCGTGTTGATGGTCTGCGTTGAGGTGAATCCATGGATCTAACCGCTTGGCAACGCATCTGTCACCGCCTCCTCGGTGGTGTATTCAAGAAGCGTGCTCGTGCTGACAAGGAACTCTCGGACAATCTCGTCAAAGCATCCATGCCGATGATGCCTGAGGTTTACATGGCCACAGTGTTTGTCACTACAATCGTCATTACTGCACTCGGTGTCGGCTTTGTTGCTCTGTTTTTCATTCCAGAAATTGGAGTCATCGACTTGTGGGAAAGTCAACAAGATCCTGCTTCTGAAGCGCCTTGTTTCGAGTGGGAGTATTGGTATCCTGACCGAATTGATGAGTCCAAACCAGGAAATGGGTGCCCTGATTACAAGACGCAAGTCTTCCCTCCAGTCTTGAAGGTCTTACTGGTGGCAATAGGGGCGGTCATTGTTCCAATCTTTGCATGGAAATTCAACAAGAGCGGTGCTGAACGAGAAGCAAAGCGTCGTGGCGATATGATCGAGAAATATCTTCCATATGCTGCATCCTACACAGCTGCGATGTCCGCTGCAAACGCAACACCAGCCAAGATTTTCCGTTCCCTTGCGATGAACAAAGACATCTACGGTGACGTAGCAGACGATGCCGCGATGGTGTATCGAGATGTTACACTGCTCGGTTACGACCTGATTACTGCGATGAAACTCAGTGTCGATCGTGCTGCTTCGGTTTGGCTCACGGAGTTCTTCCAAGGCATGGTCGGTACCTTGACTGCTGGTGGTCAATTGAAGCTCTACTTCCTCAACCGTGCTGAACACTACATGCGTGAAAACCGAACGCGTCTTGGTCAATTCTTGGAATCCATTGCTCTCTTGGCAGAATCGTACATTGTTGTTGCTGTCGCAATGCCGCTGTTCCTGATTGTCATGCTTGTCATTATGTTCTGGGTATCCGGTTCTGGTGCAGAGATGTCCGAAGGAATGCTGTATGGTATCGTCCTTGGATTCATACCTATGATTCACGTTGCTTATGCCGTTCTTGTGTACACATCGAGCAAGGAGCAAGAGATGTAGGAGGTGACGATACTTGGCTCGGAAAAAGAAGAACAAGATTGTCGTCAACCTCGACCTGCCGAAAGACGACTCAACGATGACCAAGTTGTATGGTATTTTGTTCGTCTCGATTCTTCTAGGTATGACAACTGCCGTCGTTTGGGCAACAAACTCCGGCTTCATCCCAACTGCCAATGGCGAGCCGATGTTTACGAACGTTGCTTGTGGAATCATCACTGGTGACAACGAAG
>CALDQY010000224.1 GCA_937911445.1 uncultured Rhodobiaceae bacterium
CCAGCAGGGCGCACACTTCGAGCAACATGCGATGATGAAGGTCGATTCAGCGTCACCTTGGACATCTTCAAAGAAGGCGGTGGACGCTCCACAGCAGAGGAATTCGGCGTACCGTTCCTTGGAGCATTGCCCTTTGACCCCGGATTCGTTCGAGGCGGCGATGATGGAGTTCATCGTATCGTGAGCGAACCAGAAGGCGCATCTGCAACGGCCTTCTCCCACGTTGTCGCATCGATTCAATCACAGTTGGACGGAGCAAGTTCATCCAGTTTGGAGATCATCTGAGGCTTGAATATGGCAGAAGACGTTCTTGAGTTGCGCCGTCTTGAACGACGCGACACCGACATGGAACTTACCTACGAAGATGGAACCACGTTCACGGTATCCTACGATGACTTGCGCCATGCCTGTCCATGTGCGAAATGCGCTCCTCTTCGCAATGAGGACGACACGAGCATGCAACTTCGTCGAACCGTTGAAGCACATCCAAAGCAGAAACCACTCGTCCGAACCGTCGGAAACTACGCACTCTCGTTTGAGTGGGAAAGCGGATGTTCCAGCGGAATCTACCGATTTGAACGCATTTGGGATCTTGCGCATCGTCGCGACCCTGACCGTGGTCGGCCTTACGTTCACGGTGCGTGGTGATTCGGCCGTAACAGGACGAAATCAGGTGCGGGTTTCTTGAGCAAGAGCCATCACCGTATAACTAGGAGGCATCAGGATGGATGGCGTCTATCTCACTTGGCTCATCTCAGCATTGGCCGTAGGTGTCTTCCTGATGCCGTATTTCAAGCCACCATGGGCCAAGCTTACGTTGAGTGGATTCGTTGATTTCATTCGGCGTTATTGGTTGCACTTGCTGATTGCACTGGTCATCTACAATGCCAAAGATTGGCTTGACCAAATCGATCGAATGTTGATGGCTCGAACAGGACTTGACATGACGCCGTACATCTACGCCATTGAGGGCGACTTGGTTGTCTTGTTCCAAGATGCGTTCAGAGCGGCGTGGCTTGATGTGTTCCTGACGCATTTCTACATTGCAGGATTCATGTTCATCACCTATGCTTCCATCTTCTATGTGACCTACTTCGATGATCGCTGGATGGCAGATAGGGTCGCATTGTGCGTTGCATGGGTCTATCTTCTTGCCATTCCGTTCTATCTCTTCTTCAACGTTCGAGTTACTGGCTTCTACATCGAGGACATGGATGCTATCGCTTACACGTTGAACCCTGAAATCGAAGATTGGTTCCGACGAATTGATGCGTTCACGAACTGCATGCCATCGTTGCACATCGCCGTTCCGTTCGCTATTTGGCTCACCTTCCGTAAACACGATCATGACGGTCGTTGGAGTCGATTCCAAAACATGACCTTAGGCTACATTATCCTCACAGCCTTTGCCATCATTTATCTCGGAATTCATTGGTTTGTCGACATTATCGGCGGTATGATTCTCGCCACGTTTGCGGTTAGCCTCATGGAGAGAACCAACGATCCGGTATGGAAGTTCTTCGATGAACGAACCATAAACAGCCGACTCGCAACGCTCCTAACTCGACCTGCTCACTCAGCATCTCTTCTGTTTGGTCGAATCAAAAACTATGCGAAGACCTGGCTCAAGCCAACCAGTAAGGAAACGGGAACACTCATTGTCGTCATCATGATTCTGACTGCAGCTGTCATCACTTGGGATTTGACGCACAACGAACTTCCTGCTGAAGGTGTCCAATCGGCACAGGGTGCTGTTGCATCGGAAGGTTGGTTGGCCACCATGGACAATCAGTCTGGAGAGGCCATCGTCTTGATTCACGATGTGGCAGATATATTGTCCAATCCGACAACAGTTGCTCAACCGATCATGCAATTCGATTCCCCTTATGCCCTGTTTGAGAACTATCTGGTCATGGCCAATGATAGCGAGTTACGTGTGATTGATGTCGATGCGCCGAACACCGTTCTCCTGCAGCAGAACGTAACGGGCATCCAATCTCTGCAGATGACCTCCCTTCAAGGCAAACCAGTGGTTCTGTACATCGCCAACGACGCGTTGCATGCGGTGAACATTGATGGCCAAGACGTTCAAGTTCCAACGCTACCCAACAGTGAAACCATCCATCTCATGTCCGTTTCTGGAATCGAGATACTTTTGGTTTCAGAAGAACAACCAGACACATTACGCATTGGAACCATCGGAACATCGGGTTCTCTCAACATCGTCATGAATGCATCCACGACGGAGGAGCAAAACTTTGAGTTGGAAGAGTGGGGTCAGATTGTTGATGACAACAACGCAAGCATTGAACAAGTATCCTTTGATTCACAACACATTGCGGTCAGAATGAACGTTTCAGCCCTTGATCGAATCGTCATTTACGACCGTTCAACGGGCGAACAATGGCTCGGATTCGACCCTATCTATCCCGTTGGTAATCTTTCAATGGGTTATGGCTATGTTGTTTGGGAAGCCAAAGATCACTACAATCCCCTCAGTTTCACCGATAAATATGGTGACTGGGAGATTCATCAATTGCATCTCGCAACGAATTACTCAGAACAACTGACATCGGATACCATTGATCAGGTGAATCCAATCGCTCTCGAAGGTGGTCTTGCTTACATCGAAGTCGAAGACGATGGTGAAGTGACCATCAATGTCCTAACACGGGGAACTGAACTCGCAACATATTCGAGTATCGTCCTACAATGGTCCGTTCTGCTTCTGATTGCTTTGACGTTCATTTACATCATGCAGCGTCAAGACGAAGTCCGCTCAAAGGACATCAACCGTGATAGCGGACTCGAGTCCGAATAAGATCGAAGCGCTCGAGAACATCGCTCATCGAAACCGGATCGCCACCGGAGGTTGTTGGAGCAGGACCAAGGTCTTCTTCACATTGCGCATATCCTTCGAGCACAGCTTCCATCGCTCCCTCACGATGCGGATGTGATGCTCCGAGAATCTCGAACAAAACGTGCAAATCAATGCCATAGAGTTCGGTTTCAAATTCAATCTTTGCAAGACCAAAATCGATGAGTACAGCCTCACCTTCTGGTGTAATCATGATGTTGTTGGTTGAAAGATCGCCGTGGACAATGGCTTGGCGGTGAAGCATGCGGACACTTTTTCCAGCGGTGCGCAAGTGCTCGTTGACGGTTGCATCATCGATGGAATCATCATTAAGCAGTTCGATGAGTGGCTGACCAGGAACGTTGCTCATGACCAGTTGTTGTTCAACAACATCGCAATCGTACAGGATGGGTATGTTCAGTCCGCTCTTGTGGAGGCGTACCATCAATCGTGCTTCTGCAATCATTCGTCGTCGACCCAATCGGTCGTCCAAATCAGGGTGGCGCCATGAGCGAAGACGACGTTGTTTGCGGACTGCAGGCAGGCCCATCCAGGAGCCGCGCCACACTTCCGCCTCTGCACCAAGGTACAGTCGCTCATCAGCAGTGAATGCCATTGTTACGTCGGAATTGCCTTCTTTTCATAAGGTCAGCGATGCCAATGGGTTGAAATTAGTGGGCGGATTGGAAGCGATGATACGCATGTCTGTTTCATTGGCTATGTGCGCAGTCGACTTCTCATCGACATCGATGTCGCCTGAGGATATGGCGATCGCAGAGCGAATTGCTGAGTTGAAGCAACAACTTGGTGATGACCTGTTGATTCTAGGCCACCACTATCAACGCGATAGCATTGTCATGCATGCAGACTTCCTTGGCGATTCGTTCATGCTGAGTCAGAAAGCTGCCGAATCCGATGCCAAGTACATCGTCTTCTGTGGAGTCCATTTTATGGCCGAATCTGCAGATATTCTTACCTCGGACGAACAAATTGTCATGCTTCCAAATCTGCGAGCAGGTTGTTCAATGGCCGATATGGCAACACTTGTCGATGTGGAGGTAGCATGGACCGAGATGCTTGCGTCAACCAACCTTCAAGATCCAATCAAAAAAGAAGATCCTGCCTCAATTGCAAAAGAAGGAGAATCGTATCTCGTTCCAGTGACCTACATGAACAGCAGCGCCGATCTCAAAGATTTCGTCGGCCGCCACGGTGGTATTGTTTGCACATCATCCAACGCTGAAGGTGTTCTGCAGTGGGCCTTTGATCGAGCAGGACCAAACGGTGCGGTGCTGTTCTTCCCAGACCAACACCTTGGACGAAACACCGGTTTGCGCATGGGAATCACCGAGGATCAGATGCCAACATGGACACCGAACGTTGGTGCCAGCTCAGACCTTTCCGATGCCCGTATCATTCTCTGGCATGGATTTTGCTCAGTTCACAAGCGATTCAAACCGAGTCAAATAGCAGACTTCCGTCAACGCCATCCAGAAGGTGTTGTCGTTGTCCATCCTGAATGTCCTAAAGAAACGGTTGACGTTGCCGATGCCGATGGTTCAACCCAATACATCATCAATTACGTCAACAATCTTCCACAAGGGTCGACTGTTGCGATAGGAACAGAGATCAACATGGTTGCACGTCTTGCAGACGACCATCCTGACAAGCACATCGAATGCCTTGACCCTGAAATCTGTCCATGTTCGACCATGTACATGATTCATCCTGCGTATCTGATGGACCTTCTCGAGAAACTCGCAGATGGTCAAATTCACAATCAAATCTCAGTTTCGAACGAGGTGCAAGAGGGCTCGCTACTCGCGCTCGAGCGAATGCTCAGTATTCGTATCTGATTATTCAGCCAGTCGTCGCAATTCTTCGACACTTCGAACTTCTGCAAGATAGATTTGTTCGACCGCATCGTAGAGGTCTGCATCGCCTGCTTCCTCGATGAGTGTCATCAATTCACCATACACTTCAGCGGCTTTTGTCTCTGTTTTCAACGACTCAGCAAGCATATCGAGATAGGATGAAACGTGTTCGATTGGTGTTGCATTACGCTCGGTTACGGCGACGCCACCAAGTTTGACTACGGCAGAACGAACAATATTGGAGTGAACCATCGATTCGTTTGCTTCTGCAGTAAAGTGTGGTTCAAGCTGAAGGCGATGAATTCCACGAATGTAGGCAGCATAGTGAGCGTACATGTTGATGGCACGCAATTCCCATCCAAGGGCTTCGTTCAGTTTGGCAATCAAGTGGTCTGCGCTCATGGTGTTGCCTTGTTCGACCTTCCACTTAAAGTTCAGGTTGAGGCTAGAAGTGTCCCAGATAGTTTCCAACCAACAAAGGCAAGAAGCGGGCATAGCAGCATGGTCGCACCAACATAACCGGCTGCGAGACCAAGGTTCTCTTGTTCAATCATTTGGATGGTTTCGACTGAAAACGCAGACATGGTGGTCAATCCACCGAGCAACCCCGTTCCAAGAAGAAGTGCCAAATCTTTGGAAATCATGTTTTCAGCAAGACCAATGGCGAGGGCTCCCATCAGGAACGAACCGATGAGATTGACACAGAGCGTCGCCCACGGAAAACCATCGCTTGTAATCCATTCAGATGTCAAATAACGAAGCGCTGCACCAATGCTTCCACCGATTGCAACCACCAGAACCTGCTGCAGCATGGTATCCGCTCATCGGGACAGACCATGAAGTTCGTGCTTCAATAAATCCGAACATCCATCAATGGGCACCTCTAAGCCATCTCCATGCGCACCGTTTGGTTCATGACTGGAAATGTTGGAAAGGTGCGAGAAGCCAAGTATGCGCTTGGACCACTCGGCTTTGAGGTCAAACAATTGGTCGTTGAGGGGGTTGACATTTCCGAACCACAATGCGACGATTTGGAAATCGTTGCTCGCTCAAAACTTCAGCAAGCTCAAGGACACCTTCCGCATCCAGACGATGCACTGATGGTCGAAGATGCTGGCTTGTTTGTGGATGCTTTGGATGGTTTTCCTGGTGTCTATTCGGCATACGTCTTGAGTACGCTTGGTTGCAACGGGATGCTCAAGTTGATGGAGGAGAACAACAACAGAAACGCAGAGTTTCAGGCAGTTGCTGCACTTCTTCTCGAGGGGGAGGTCTTCATTTCTCGAGGTGTTTGTCGAGGCGTTCTCACCGCAGAAGCAAGCGGAGAGGATGGTTTTGGATTCGATCCAATCTTTGTACCAAATGATATCGAGCAAGAGGGCATACTTCAGACTACGAACGGATTGACGTTTGCCGACGTGGACCTTTCCGTCAAGGAGAAATTCAGCCATCGAAGGAAGGCATTGGACGGTCTTCTTGAACTACTCTCAACACCCGAGGCGGCATCATCGTCATAAGCAGGGAGTTCTTGGCTAGAGTGATAGGCATGGGGTTCTTCCGCAACACAATCGCACTTGCGTTTGTTGCAACCTTGTTGTTCTATTTCGCGACTGTTGGTGAAATGCAAGAGAACCAGCAGTGGATTGTCATCGGGGTCATGGTCGTTCTTGGTTTGGTCTTCATCCTCTCCGGAACGCCAGATTTCGAACTACCTGCACAGCCGATTGTTGAATCGAAAACGGTGGAAGCAGTCAGTGCCTCCTCCTCTGAGGCAGTCTCGGAAGATGAAACAGAAACGACACCGTCCGAGCCAACCAAGACCATGTCGCTCAAAGAGCGCAAAGCTGCAAAGATTCTCGCTGCACAGCAAGCACAACAAGCAGCCATGGCTGCGACCAACGATGACAAAGAGGACCCGATGGATGTCCTGCCGATTGTTGAGGTGGAAACAGTTCACGTTGCAGACGAATACGTCGTCGAGGTTAGTCCTGAATCCGTCGAAGAAGCAGACATTCAGGCTACAGTCAAGGAACGTGCCTCGCGTCACAGTGAAATTCGAGCACGAATCGAAGCTCGCCGACGTTCTCAGATGGCTGACATCCGAGCATCAACCTCACGAATGTGGGAAGAGAACGTCGTTCGAGAAGACCTCGTTGCCGTTTTGCAAAACGAAGGGCACGGCCTTTCGGTTCTTGATGAGCCACTCAATCCAGACCCAGGGCACATCTATGGTGCGACCTTCATTCGAATCGATGACCAACGGATTCTCAAATATCGATCGCAACTCGATGTTGGGTTTGAAGCCGTGGCTTCAACACAAGATGCTCCAGAGCCCGCCCTTCCAGCACTTCCACCACTGATTGGACCAGACGGTAATCCGCTCCCACTTCCCGACCTGCCAAGCCCATCTGGAGCATTGGCGGCATTGAAGATGGAAATGGATGAAGATTGAGGCTTGTGGATGGAAGCACTCGTTCAATCCACACGGAACGAAAAACGACGTGCTTTGATTGGCCTGCTTCTCGTCGGAATAGCACCCACCGTTTCTGTTGTCACAGGTTTTGCACTGAAAGCAGGCCTGATTGCTGCCGTTGTGTTTGTTCTCACCAAGATGTGGATGTTCGGTTTGCCTGCCTATTGGTACACCAAGGTCGAAGGAGGTGAGCGCTCCTATTCTATGCCTGAACATGGGGGTTGGATGGTATCAACTCTGCTCGGCATAGGCATGGCTGTTGTGATTGCAATCGCTTATTTCATTCTTGGAGATATGCTGTTACGCAACGAAGATTTGTATGAGATTCTTGACCCATTCGGCCTCACAGTTCCATGGAAACTGGCTCTTGGAATTCTTTTCTGGATTTTCATCAATTCGGTCTTGGAAGAGTATGTGTTCCGCTGGTTCATTACCTCAAAATTGGAACAACTGATGGGAGGGAAGTGGCTCCCAATCCTCCTTTCTGCTGGAATTTTCACGTTGCATCATACCATTGCTCTGGCTTTCTTCATCGATCCACTCGGGAATGCACTGGCGTCTCTCGGTGTGTTCATTGGAGGTGTCATCTTCTCATGGATTTACGTACAATATCGCAGCGTGTGGGTTGCTTGGGTTGCTCACGCCATTGCGGACGTTGCCATCTTTGCCATTGCGTGGCACATGATCGTCGGCTTCTGATCACTTGTGCTTCCATTCAGCCTTCTCTCGGTTGAGGAAGGCTTTGACACCGATTTCCTTGTCTTCGGTATCGAACAAACCAGCGAAGGCTTTGGCTTCGGTTGCCACGCCTTCGGTCAATCCTTCATCGAGAGCAGATCGCATGGTTTCCTTGGCCACACGGAGTGTGTTGCTCGATTTGCTCGCAATCAAAGAAGCCATATCCATCGTTCTCTGTTTCAATTCTTCAGCTTCTACAACATGGTTGACAAGACCAATTCGATGTGCTTCATCAGCCGCAATCATTTCTCCGGTGTACACCATTTCCAAGGCTTTTCCATAACCGAGCAATGAGACAAGTCGCTGGGTACCACCGTATCCTGGAATCAGTCCAAGGTTGATCTCAGGGGTTCCGAATTTCGATCGTGAACTTGCGATTCGAATGTCGCAAGAACAAGCAACTTCGAGACCTCCTCCAAGAGCAAAACCATCGACCATGGCAATGGTCGGCTTACTCATGTTCCACAATGCTTCAATGGCATTATCGGTGAATTTGACCGTAATTTCCTCGCTGCCAGCACCAAGAAATTCTGTGATGTCAGCACCTGCAACGAAGGCGTTTGGTTTTGCTCGCTTTCCTTCTTCTGGAATGAGAGGTTGAGCACCTGTGACTACGATGCAACGAACAGCATCTTCGGATTCTGCCCATGCGACCATGGCTTTCATGGCCGACGTGACATCTGCGTTCAATGCATTCAATTTGTTGGGTCGATTGATCGTCACCAAAGCAACAACTGTACCATCATCGCATGCGTCAACTGGTAGTGTTTCAATCGTCAAAACGTCGTCTTGAGGGGGCGTCATACAAATCGCAAGTGAAGGAAGTTCAAGAGTCCACCGATGCACCGCTTACGTGCATCAAGCAAGCAATGAAAACCTCCAGTTGATTCGTGAGTATATGGGCGATGATGCACAACCTCTCGTACGCGCAATCGACATGGGAAAGCGATACGGCGAGTTCGTTGCCCTACACCCATTGAACGTTGAAGTTCATTCGGGTGAATTCTTTGGCGTTTTTGGACCCAACGGTGCTGGAAAATCCACATTCATCAAGCTCCTCACTGGCCAACTGCAACCATCGATCGGTCAAATCGAAGTCTTGGGTGTTGATGCCAAGCAATCGCCTCAGAAACTCAAGGCCAACATTGGTATTGTTCCCGAATCGGAATCACCACCCTCGTTCCTGACACCAACAGAGTTCCTTCAATTCGTCGCTCGATTACGAGGGCTGGATGATCTTGATGAGAAGGTTGAGTACTGGCTCGATTGGTTCGGTTTGCAAGAAAAGCGTGATACAATGTGCAAGGACCTGTCAAAAGGGCAGCGGCAGAAGGTCATGCTCGCATCAGCCTTCATCCACAAGCCCAAGTTGTTGTTTTTGGACGAGCCGTTCGCCAATCTTGATCCCATTTATCAGAGAAAATGTAGGGAGTGGTTGCTCGACCATGTCGCAAATGGGGGGACCATCTTCCTCTGTTCGCACGTCCTTGAGATGGCTGAACGTATGTGCAATCGAATGGCCATCATCAACCACGGACGAGTCCTCGCCGCTGGAACGGTCTCCGGTTTGAAAGAATCAGATGACGAGACATTGGAGGATGTATTCATTCGCCTCGTCGGTCATTCCATCGAAGAAGTGGAACGTCAAACAGAAGAAGGAATCAACGCAGAGGAGGAGTGATCATGCCCGCCTCCAGCATTGTCTCTCGCGATTGGGATGATGTTGTTGGAACCTACGACGGCACAGCATCTTCGTCACTTGGAACTTCAACCGGCGGCGTGAAATTGCTCGAACCCCAGCGTGGTTTTGCTGCCTTTTCGACCACGTTCCGTTACATGTTCCGAGAAGAATGGAGAGAAAACATCGACTTTGCAAAGAAGCGACAGGTCGTCTTGTTCCCGCTGCTCTTAACGCTCGTCACCATGGTTACAACCGTAGGGTTGCAATTCCTTGTGGGCGACTCTGCAGCACAATCCTCCGGTATGGATGCGAAATCGTTCACATGGGACCAACTTCGATTTGCTTTGCACCTACCTCTTTTGTTCTTCAGCCTTGGAATGGGAACGTTTGCGTTCCGAGGCCGTGAGGCGATATCACAACGTGATGGCAACAAGAACCACCTCATTGCAGCACCAGCCATACAACCGTTGCCAAACTCAATGGCCCACTACGCCTTTTTCGTCAAGGAATTGGTCTACTACGCTTTGTTGATCCTGACTCCTATCATTCTAGGAATGGCACTTGGAATCATCCTCGGTGAATTTGGCGCCATCACGACACCTCTCAAGTGGTCTTCCTTGCCATGGACCTGGTTGGCAATGTTTACCACCATTGCCCAAGGCCTTGCCATCTCGTTTCTTGCCTCCTCGCTGTGGATGCGAGGTCGCCCTTTCACCATTGTGGGCCCGATTCTGATTGTGTTCCTTGGAATTGCGGTGGGTATTGGCCTTATCGATATCGATCTAGGCCTGTGGGGTCTTGCCATTCAACGCGAACAGGCGCTTTGGATTGTTATAGCTGCGTTGATTGGATGTGCACTCGTAGGCTTGCTTTCTGCTGTACTCATTCTCGATGATTTTGAGGCTAAGGTCATCGAACATGCTGATCTTTTCGAACCCTTCTACCGTCGCTTGAACTTCCTCGGGCGAGGCGAAGTACGGCTTCTCGTTGCTAAGGAATTCGTCGATCTACGTCGTTCAGGAGCACTAAAGAAAATGACTGTCTCTTACTCCATTCCGCTTCTTGTCCTTCTCGGAATGGCATGGTTGGTCGACTTCGCCGAAG
>CALDQY010000225.1 GCA_937911445.1 uncultured Rhodobiaceae bacterium
GTTCTCACTAAGGGCGGAAAGTGCGTTGCATTGTTCACGTTCGTTCACGATGACACCCGTCAAGGAGCAGATGAACTAATTCCAGAATTGCACAAGATGGGCATTCACGTACAGATTTTGTCTGGTGATCAACAAGGAGCTGTCGACCGCTTCGCATCCACTGTTGGCCTTCCAAAGACCGATGCCTTTGGAAATCAATCGCCAGAAGACAAAGTCGATGTTGTCCGAAGTCGTTCTGAAATAGCTGTCACAATGATGGTCGGTGATGGTTTCAATGATGCAGCAGCACTGGCCGTTGCTGACGTTGGTGTAGCCGTTGGCTCAGGAGAATCGGTCAACGTAGAGGCTGCAGACGTGATGATTCCTGGAGACGACCCGCGGATGCTTGCCGACCTCCTCAAGTTGGCCCGACGCACTGAACGCAACTTCAGGCAGAACCTTTCCTTTTCGATTCTCGTGACTGTCACGCTGGTGTATGCCGTCGTCAATGGATTCTATGATGCACTTTGGGTTGGCGTATTGGTGCATGAAGCCTCGGTCATCCTCGTGATTCTCAATGGAGCACGGCTCGCAGAAGGAACAGGAACCCTCACGTTGGTCAAGGAAACCTTCCTTGCAATGTGGGAGGCGACGAGGGCTGCACTTAATACAGGTCTGAAACAACTGAGCGAGATGCGAAGTTGAGAGGATATCTTCAAACGGAAGTAGGTTTGAGTCCTAATCGGTGAGCCGATGAGTAGAGTGAGGACAGACCCCTTGGTAGCAGCATTGACTCACCCAACTCGACAGGGTGCGTATCAAGCACTTTCGCAAACGACGGAAATGAGTACGGTGCAACTTCAGGCCGCACTCAACGTCGACCGTTACAACCTCTACCATCACCTCAAGCGTTTGGTCAAAGTTGGTCTCATCGAGAACCATCGCGATGTAGGACGTGCCCGCTGGTGGCGAATGGTCAAGGAAGTGCCTCTCCCATCGATGGGTGCATCGGATGCTCGAAGAACATCTTCACCACTCGATGAATTGTCCAAGTTGACGCATGTGCATGCCATCGACCTCAAGGATTCAAGAGGCCAAGTTGGCGCCAAGCAATTGGTGCAGAAACTTGCTCAAGAGTACAACATTCCTCTGGAACTCCCATGGAACTTCCTTCCCGGAAAAATCATTCTTGTGGGGACCAAGAAAGACGATGATGAATGAATGCATTCTCTGGTTATTGAGCGAACAATCCAAAATCAAAAGCAGGATGGAACGACATGGACGAAGAATTCATCATCGAGTCGAGAATTGCTCCTCCGCCTCTTTCGTGTCCGAAGTGCAATGGGTTGTTGCCTTCCAAGCTCGGCGAAATCCAGTGTGAACTGTGCGATGCCAACGTTCGTACAGATCACGAACCCACTCGAACCCAGTGGATGAAGGAACGTATTTCATGCCCTTCATGCTCGAAAGTACTCATCGCAGGAGTCGATGAACGACCAGCAGAATTGCGATGCGGAGGCTGTGATACGCAGTTCACCCTTGCAGCGAAAGTCATCCGTGTTGAGATTGAATGTCCTTCTTGTCACCGTGGATTGCGAATGAAGCAACGACCAGGCCAACGTACCATTACCTGTCCTGCATGCGATACCGGATTCAAAGTGAGTTTCTGAGTTGGAACCATGAAATCAACGTTCAAGCTGACTGGGCTTGCAGATTACATCACGCTCACAAACGCCATGTTTGGAACGTTGTCCATCTTTTTCTTGATCCTTGCCGTTGATGATACACTCAGTGATCCGTATTCAGAAGGATTGGCAACCAAATACATCTGGGCATCCATGCTCTGCATCTTCCTGTCAGCGGTGGGCGACATCATCGATGGGCCAATCGCCCGCAGATACTCCAAGCAAAAGTTGCTTGGAGGTTCACTCGACATCATGTCGGATTGTCTTTCATTCTGTGTTGCACCTGCATTGATGATGTTCATCATGTTTGGTCGATGGGGTGAGGCAACACCACTATGGACCATCTCGTTGGGAATTGCAGGTTTCTGGATTATCGCAACCGGAATGCTTCGGCTTGCACGCTTTCAGCATGAGGAAGGGAGCAATCTGCCCTACTTCCACGGCTTATCATCACCAGGAAACGCCATGGTTTTGATGAGCGCAGCAGGCTTCATCTGGCTTCAACCGTTATTGAACGTTGGACCCGACCTCAAGAATGCGGAGATTTGTCTCGGTGAAGGTGTCGATTACGCTTGCCATGCAACACCAGGTCTTGACATCGTGATTCTTCCCATCATGTTCATCTCAGGAGCATTGATGATTTCCGAACGTCGTTTGTCGAAACTCAAAGGAGGATTGGACATGAAATTGTCCATCATTCAAATGATGTGTCTTCTAACAGCCATCATTTGGGCGTTGATCCGAACCGGAACCTCCGATGTAAGTCTCGAACTCGGTGGCGACATCGCACCTGCAGGCTGGCTCTTTTTCTCATCTACACTGCTCGCCATCTATTACATTGTCAAGCCACAACCCCCAGAAGTTGTGCATGATGAAGAAGCCTGATTGCGCAAGCAAAAATCGTCTCTAAATCGCGCTTTTGCTCATGATGAACGTCGCGCACCTTATGTAGGAAGAAAGGTCGATACATACTCGGATGGGATGCTATGAGTGCTAGCGAGAGCAGGCAGGATGATGCTTTGGACGCTGCTCGAAAGAAGCGTGCCAACGCTGACCGTCTCAGCCTCGCTGCCCTTCGTAGTCAATTCACTTCCTCGCCAAAGGTTTCGACCGATCAGGCTCTTCTGACAAGCGCTCGCTTCCGAGAAGAAGAGCGTATGCGAGCCGACATTCGACGTGAACGTCGACTTCGCCAACAAGCGATTTCAGAGCGTGTTGCAGCCATGCAAGATGCCATTGCCAACGATCTTGCTGTTCAACACGAACTCACCCTCGATGCTTTGGAAAAAGAAATGCGCTCTGAGATGGAAGTTGAACTGGCTGAAATGGAACGCTCCGCTCTTGCATCCGAAGAAACACGCATGCGTGAACAACTTGATCTTCGATTGAGCCGTGAAATCTCCAATCTCCAGAATCAACTCGAGCACGAGCACGACCGACGACTCGATGAACACAAGGAGAACATCAAACAGTCGATTGAAGTCCAACTTCAAGATGAGCACCGCCGCCGTCTTGCCTTGCAAAAGGAGCGACTTTCTCTTGAATACAATCAGCGTCTCCAACGAAAGATTCGCGAACTTGAGGAAGAAATCGAAAAGGAGATGGAAGCCCGTTTCGTTGAGATGGAAAACAAGGAAGTTGAAACCTTGGAAGAAGGTCACAAAGCCCGTCTCGCTGAGCGAGAAGAGCAACTTCGACGCGGTATCCGTTCACGCCTTGAGCAGCAACTTCGCAATCGACTCCAACACCGTGAGGCTCGTCTTCGTGCAGAATACGATCGTCGCAGTCTACGACTTGAGGAAGACATTGCTCAACAATTGCAGCAAGAACTTGAGGTTCAACTTCGTCAAGAGACGGACGACTTGGAAGAACGCATGCGTGAGGATGTTGAACTCGCGATCGCTCGACGTCGAGATGAACTCCGTGTTGAAATCCAGAAGCAAATCGAAACAACTCATTCCGAGCGACTGAGCGAGAGAAAAGGACGTCTCAAGGAGAAGTACGATATCACCTTCTCCAAGGCTGTTGATGATATCTCGAAGGTGCTCAAGACCGAACTTGAAGCAGAACTTGCCCGACGTTCCGATGAGGAGTTTACATCCTATCGCAACACTCGTGAGGCTGAAATTCAGAACCGTCTCGCTCGCTTCCGCTTTGAACGTGAAACCGAACTACGTGGTCAACTCGAAGAACAATACGAAGCCAAGCGAACCGATTGGGCTGAACGTCTCGAAATCGAGTTCCAGTCTCGTGAAACGGCAGCACGCAAGGCCATCATGGCTGAGTTGGATGGACAACTACGTAACGAGCGTTTGACCTTTGAAACCGATCTTGATCTCCTCAAAGAAGAAACAGCCCTCGAACTCGAAGTCGATATGGAAGAACGCCTTGCAGCCTTCCGAACCCGTAAGCAAGAGGAAATTGCCGTTCAACTCGAGCGTCAACTCGACAAGCGTGAAGAGATTATGCGCAACAAGGCACTCATTGATGTCCGCAAGCGTGAGGCATCCATTCGTGCAGAAATTGAAGCACAACTTGGTCTCAAGCGGGCGGAAGTTCGTGACCGTCTCAGCAGTCTTGCTGAGAAGATGGATTCCTTCCGTGAAATGGCCGAAACGAAGATGCGAGATGCGATTACATCGCAGATACAAGGTGAAATCGACAGTTCAGAAGCCGAACTCAAGAGTCGTGAACAAGAGTTCGCTGACCTGCAGAAGACCGATACACGTGCTGAGAAGCGTCAGAAGTGGATGCAATCCATCTCTGGTCAAGCACCTGCTTCGATGCCGATGGGCCAAGATCCATCCACACTCGGTGCACGTGCACCTGCCATGAGCGGCATGACGCGAACACTTGGAGGCAACATGGAAGGCCAAGGCATGGGCTTGGCTGGAATGCGTGCTCCAATGGGTGGCGCAAAGCCACTCGGGCAAGCTCCAACCCTCCGACCAGTCAAGGCTCCAATCGGCTCAGCACAACCAGTCGCACTACCAAAGCCAATTGAGCGTCAGGTGCGAATACCAATTCAACCACCAACCCAAACTCCAGTTGTTCAACCGACCCAAGAGCTCCCTGCTGAGGAGATTGTCGTGCCTGTCGGTGCGGTCGAAGTCAGTATCACACCTGGCGATGATGGTCAATTCGGAACCAGCGATGATGAGGCTCGAATTTCGAAGCGAGACCTTACCGAAGTGGAAGAGGTCATGGAAGAGGTTGTCGAAGACATCGTTGAGGCTGAGACAGATAAGGCTACTCTCCGGCCAGTTCAAGGTACATTGACAGCATTGAATGTCGTTGCAAAGGAATCCGATGAAGAAGAGGCATCCGAAACCACAACACTTCGACCAGTACAACGCCTGACCCCACTTTCAACCCAGCCAAAGGAAGTCAAGACGGCAACCATCACTCCAGTTCGTCAAATGGTTCCAAAGAAACAACGCGGACCACCTCCAAGTTCAAAGAAGGGCGAGAAACCGTCCTCAGATGACTCTTGATTGGACATCCATGCGTCTGTTTGATAATTCCCAACGGTGTCGCCAGACTATGCGAACCACGGCCAGTGTTGTTCTGTGCTTGCTTCTGACACACCTTCTCCTTCCGATGGTGCCCGTATCAGCCAATCTCGTTGATGCTGGTCAAACCGAGAGTATGAGCGAAAAAGTCGTTGCTTGGGAGCAGATGAACGATGGTAAAATCATGATGGTAACCGGAAGTGGTATGTTGAGTGTTAACAACTTCGAAGCGGGTACGCATTCGGTTGTTTGGGAGCTTGATCTCAACGTCACTGCCAACTCTGCAACCATCGATGATGGTGAGAACTTGGTCGCTATTGCCCACAACTCTGGTGTTGTCATCGTTCAGATGCAACAACAGGTCATCATGCAATATCTCAACACCAGCAACCCTGTCAATGCCGTTGATTGGGACAACGATGGCGACATGTGGCTTGGATACTTTGCTGGACAGCGTCGAGCTGATGAGTGGTCAGGGGGTGTTCCATCAGGCATCTCAACAAACGCGCACTCGGGTGGAATGAGCACCATGCTCATCACTCCAACTGGGGAAATCCTCACCGGAGGCTACGATAACCGCGTGAAGATCACATCCAACTCAGGAACATTCATTCAGCAATTAACCGATATGACCTCAGCAGTCAATGTGATTGCTCTGGATGCTGACGGCCGTTTGTTGGTTGGTACAGCAGGCGGTGACTTTTACCGCTACAACTTGAGCGACTATACCTACGAAGTGATGACACTCTCTTCTCCAGCACAAATCGTTTATCTCAAGCAAATGGACTTTGCAACCTATCATGTCGGTACACAATCCGGTGAAATCATCGAAGTATCCACAACCACATTCACAGAAGGTAATACCTACGACACGAGTGGAAAAGTCATCGGTTCCCTGAAAGGATCGAACGGAGAAATCTACATCATTTCTGGCTTCTCTTCCTCGACTCGCGTCCATCTCTTTGACATTGACAGCGATGGCGATGGTGTGACGGATGCATTGGATGCGTTCCCGAGCGATCCAACCGAAACGATGGACAGCGATGGCGATGGTGTTGGTGACAACACGGATGAGTTCCCAAATTCTGCTGATGAATCCGTCGATTCAGACGGTGATGGCGTTGGTGACAACACCGACATGTTCCCATCAAACGGTGACCAAACCATCGATTCAGATGGTGACGGATACGGAGACAACAGCGATGGTGTTGATGGCGATGCGTATCCACAAGATGCTTCACAATGGGCCGATAGCGACCGAGATGGTTACGGAGACAACCCATCGGGAACGACCCCGGATGGCTGTCCAACCCTCAACGGCTTCTCAACCGAAGACCGCTATGGTTGTCCTGACGGTGATTTGGACGGCTATTCCGATCCTGATGAGAACTGGACCGCTGCGCAAGGAGCCGATGCTCTACCATCTGATGGAACCCAATGGGTGGATGGTGATGGTGATGGGTATGGGGACAACGCGCTCGGAACCAACCCCGACAAGTGTCCAACCAAGGCAGGTACATCGACACGCGCTTGGCTTCCTGACCCGGAGAACCCACAACAGAACACAGAACTTCCTTCGCATGGATGCGAAGACAAAGATGGAGATGGATGGGCCGATGCTTCTGAATCCAATGGAATGGATGAATTCCCTGATGAGTATCTCGACATCGATCGAGATGGTGTAGGTGCCAACGCCGATTACAACGACGATGACGCTCGTGTCCAAACCGAGCAAGATCATTGCAATCTTGACTTCACGGACGTTCGTGACGTTTGCCAAGGATGGAGAACGCCTGCGTATGTTCAATATGTAGCCGATCAAATCGCTGCAAACGAGACTGCGTTGAGCTTTAGCGCCTGGAATACCAGTGATACAACTTCGACAACATCGGACAAAGCATGGTATGAAAGCGAAGCCATGACCGATGCGCTCGTTTATGGAGGAGCCATCTTCGGCGGACTCACGGTTGTTATCATCGTCGTTGGCATGATCATGTCTCGGCGAAAGGTTGCCACGGTGAAGAAGGAATATGGCGGAGCAGTGCCAAGTTCAGCGGCCATGGATGAAGCACTTGAAGGAACAGCAGGCTCTTCTGCAATGGGTGGTGTTGAATCCGATTCGTTGTGGGATGATGACGTCAAACCATTGGAGATGGATCAAAAGGAAGAATCCGGATTTGAAGATGAAGCGATGGATGAACCTACATCCACAGACGAGATGTTTTCCGGTGATGAATCGATTGAGTCGATTGCTTCCATGGGTACAGAACCAGAACCTGTTGCTGAGGAAGCTGCTCCAGCACCTGCTCAAGAAGCACCAGCAGAAGCACCACCGCTTCCTGCTTCAGGTCTTCCAGAAGGGTGGACCATGGACCAATGGAAATGGTATGGTCATGAGTATCTTGCCAAGTATGGCAACGAGTGATCAGCGCCAAACGATCGGTAGACTTGAACGGAGTTCACCGAGTTCATTCCCAGTATAGATGGGTCTTCCATCTTCTTTGAGAACGTTCATGATGAGCCAGAGAACAGCATTCCAGGACCTGTTTTCTGCAAACAATTCGACTTCACCAGCCGTTGCTGCAATGAGCAGTTTTGCTTCATCGGTTGAATCATCAAACATTGCTCGAATGAGTTGTTTGGTTGTGAACATATAGCCAGATGGGCGCCATGCCATCATGTCGTTCACCTCAGACCTCGAATGGAGCCATGTTCAATCGGCTCACAAGGTGGTCAACGTTGACATCTGCAACACGTTGCAAGTGTGCTTGCAAGGCGTCGAGTTCGCCACGCATTCGAGCCATCTTGTGAGCTCGAATCAGATCCTCAAGAAGCGTATTCACGCTCTTGTGGCCACTCACTGTGCGCATGGTATTCAATTGTCTTCGTACTTCGTAACTTACACTTACCGAGGTCATTCCTTCTCCAGTCATTTGTGCATCCCAGTGTCCAATGATTCCCTTCCCTACTTAACCCAACCGCGCGAAAGAAAGGAGCGCGAGTTGATTTTCAGACCTTATCGACGATTCGAGAGCAGTTTGGGATGCTCTTTGACACCAAATTCTCGTCGCATCTCTTGGACACGATTGTGGAATTCTTTAGCCAGGGTCCAGTATTCGAGCGAACCTGCTCCAGCACCACTGGCTCGCGGTTCGTTGAGCAGCACAGTTGGTGCTCCGCTCCACGGTGCTTCAGCGACCTTGACCAAGCGTCGAATGGTTGTGTTGAACACCTTGTTCGGAATCTTTCGAGACACTTCAGTACAAACGTGACGACTGAGTTTTGATCGAGCATCAACCATGGTCATCGCAACACCGAAGATTTTCAGGTTTCGATTGATACGCTTCTGAATCATCTTGATCGAGTTCATCAACATACTGAACCCTTCAAGCGCATAGTACTCTGCTTGGACGGGAACCATAACCCAGTTCGCTGCACACATAGCATTGATGGAAAGCAATCCAAGCGATGGAGGCGTATCGATGATGATGTAATCAAATTCATCAATGATGGATTCAAGACCTTCTCGAAGTCGTGTTTCGCGTCCAATCTTGTGCGACAATTCAATCTCAGCACCGGAGAGATGGATGTCGCTTGGAAGCAACCAGAGGTTTTTGATTTCAAGATTCGATGGTGCTTTCTTTCCTTGTCGAAGAATGTAGGCTTTCTGCATCGCATCGCTCAATTCGCGTGGCGTCAACAGATACTCTTCCATGAGTGGCATTGGCTCACCAGAATCGTTGGCAAGAACGTCGTAGGCTGTCTTTCGAATGTTTTTCTTTTCAACACCGAACGATGTTGCACAGTTTCCTTGAGGGTCGAGATCGACAAGTAGGACTTTTGCAGGGGGAACACCTTGCTTGCGTGAACCCTTTGCAAGTGCAGCAGCAAGATTGACCGCTGTCGTGGTCTTCGCACAACCACCTTTCTGGTTGGCAACGGCGATGACCATTTTGTAAGGATTCATCGTCATTTCAGGCCGCCTCGTGCATAACCACAGGTGTCACCTGTTTTGAACTTCGGCATGAATTCGAGGTTCATACTCAGGAAATGACAGGGACTGGAACTTCCGAGAGAATCTTTCGAACGATGTGCATACCGGTGATTCCACGAATCTTGGCTTCTGGCTTCATGACGATACGGTGGCTGATGATTTGCA
>CALDQY010000226.1 GCA_937911445.1 uncultured Rhodobiaceae bacterium
CAGGTGCAGATGTTTTTGTCGAGGATGGCGTCTATCGTTATCCGTCGTACGTGGAAGACATCATGGGTCCACTGTGTTTTGATCGAGGATTCGGACCCTTCCGTTGGGTTTGCTCATCGGGATTGGATGCAGACCTTACAGAAACGGATCGAATCGCCGAGGAAGTCCTTTCGCAAATGCATGCAGAAGAAACGGATGCTGATGTCAAACAGCAAATTCAAGATAACCTTCGTTGGATTCGTGAAGCAGATGAACATCAGCTCGTTGTCGGCTCCAAGGCCCGTATTTTGTATGCTGACGAACAAGGGCGTACACGTATCGCCAGTGCCATGAACAAAGCGATAGCAGAGGGTCGTATTTCCGCACCAATTATTCTTGGTCGCGATCATCATGATGTCAGCGGTACAGACTCGCCGTATCGTGAAACAGCAAACATTCGCGATGGATCAAAATGGACAGCCGATATGTCGGTTCACAACTTCGTTGGTGATGCAATGCGTGGTGCTACCTGGGTGAGTTTGCACAACGGTGGAGGCGTAGGTTGGGGAGAAGTTTCAAACGGAGGTTTTGGAATGGTAATCGACGGCTCCGCTGATTCAGAACGACGTTTACGATCTATGCTGCATTGGGATGTCACCAATGGGGTTGCTCGTCGTGCTTGGTCTCGCAATTCTGGAGCAATAAAATCAATTGAACGAGCGATGGACATCAATCCAAACTTGCGTGTGACGGTGCCAGAAGTTGTTGATGACAACTTACTGGATAATCTACTAGGAGACAATTAAAATGCGTAGCCGAACTGTTACACTCGACGGTAACACGTTGAATACTTTGGACGTCTTTGATGTATCATACAGCCATGCTCTCGTTGAAATTTCAGACGATGCCATGCAACGTGTACAAATTGCTCGAAACGTCGTTGATCGTATCGTAGAAGGGGATGAAACAGTATACGGGATCAATACAGGATTTGGTTCGCTCGTTCATACACAGGTGAGTCATGATGAAGTTGAACAACTCCAACTGAACTTAATTCGTTCTCACGCTACAGGTATCGGTCCTAATCTTTCAACTGAAATTGTCCGCTCAATGATGTGTGTTCGACTCAACTCACTCGTCAAAGGCCACTCTGGATGCCATCCTGATGTTGTCTCGCAATTGCAAGCATTCCTTAACAACCGAATTCACCCGGTTGTTCCACGAATCGGCAGTCTTGGGGCGAGTGGAGATCTTGCACCTTTATCGCATCTGGCCTGTGCACTTGTGGGCGAAGGCCCAGTCGAATACAAAGGGCAAGTGATGGATGCAATGGATGCACTTCGAGAATGTGAATTGGCTCC
>CALDQY010000227.1 GCA_937911445.1 uncultured Rhodobiaceae bacterium
GATGACATGCTCTCCGTACGCAACACGGCAAACCGAATTATCCAGTTCTCCTATGGTGAAGATGGTATCGACCCAAGCCGTGGTGTCCACGGTGCTGCGTTCAACATCGATGTTATCATTGATGGTGCACTTGGAACCGAGGGTGGTACCAAGGTCACTCGAGAAAGCATCGAACGTGAAGAGCGTGAAGACGATCTTGGCGCCTGGGATGATGTTGAAGAATTCCACGATGGAGGTGACGTCTGATGGTTGTTAAGAGTGCAACCAAGAAGAAGCTCATGGATTTGGGTATTGCAGAAAACTTTGCCCACACCCTTGCCAACGATCGCAAGTGGGACGATGTCAAGGTCCTCTCCGCCCAAGATATTGCACAAGTCTGTGAAACGGACTCGGAAACTGCAGGCTCGATCCGAGACACCATCGAGGGTGCGCTCAAGAAGAACCGAGCGGCTGGCTCGGAAGCAACAGGTCCGACGACCAACGTTCGGCTCAAGCGCCGAGCCGGTACTCGAACACGTTCACGAGCTAAGACTGCAGCAGATCTTGATGCGTACAATGTCGACAAGAAAATGCGTTCGTTCGACGATGAACTTGCAGACGACCCAGTTTACAAGTCGTTGAAGGCAGCCATCGATGACCTTGGAACCAACCGGTTCAGTGACAAGATCATTCACGACATGACCGTCGCTATTCACGAGCGCAATCTCAAGAAGTTGACCAAGAAGCAAGCGGCTACAGTTGTTGCAGATGCTTACGCAGCTCTCGACAAGGCGAGCATTGATCCATTCGAAGCCGCTGGAATCATCACCGCTCAATCCATTGGTGAACCAGGTACCCAGATGACCATGCGTACGTTCCACTATGCGGGTGTCGCAACGGTCAACGTTACCCAGGGTTTGCCACGTATCATTGAGATTGTTGACGCTCGAAAGATTCCGAGCACTCCAACCATGATCATCCGCCTCAAGGACGACAAGAAGAATTCCAGTGAAGAAGCTCAGAAGTTGGCTGCAGCGCTTGAAGTTACTACAACGTTCAACATTGCAAACATCGAAACCGACGTTGCCCAGCGACGATTGGTCTTGAAATTGAACAAGGGTCAATTGAAGCAAAAGAACATGACTGGAATGGAAGTCAAAGACAAGCTCGAACGTGCTCTTCGAACCATGGTTCAAGCGGACAAGGAAAAGAATCCGGGTGTTTTGACCATTATCCCTGGTGTTGCAACCGAAGAAGACCTTGCAGACCTGCAAGAGAACCCACCTTCGTACACCATGTTGCTTCAACTCGAGGAAAAGATTCGAGACCTACGTCTCAAGGGTGTTCCAGGCATCGAACGTGCCAACGTTCAATTCGATGACAAAGAGGGCGAGTACTACCTCTCGACCATCGGTTCAAACCTCTCTCGAGTGAGTGAAATCGAAACAATTGATCGAACACGAACATACACCAACAACATCATTGAAATTTTTGATTACCTCGGTATCGAAGCAGCACGCCAAGCTATCATCAACGAACTTGAGTCAACGCTACTCAGTGCTCGTCTCGAAGTCGACGTCCGCCACTTGCTTATGGTTGCAGACGTCATGACTTCGGAAGGTGAAGTACGAGCCATTGGTCGACACGGTGTTTCAGGAACCAAGCACAGTATCCTTGCTCGTGCTGCGTTCGAAGTCACTGTCAACCACCTTCTCAAGGCAGGTATCATCGGTGAGACAGACCGTCTGACAGGTGTTGCTGAGAACATTATTGTTGGACAACCAATTTCCCTCGGAACGGGTAGTGTTGAGTTGTTCTACATCCCTGAGGAATGATTCCAACCATGAGAAACACATGTGGAGAATGGAGGAAATGAAATGGATCTAAGCCGACAACTGAAAACTGCAATTGCAACCGGAAGCCTACTGTTTGGACAACGCCAGACGCTTGATGCGTGTGCTCGTGGAGACGCTCGACTCGTTCTCCTCGCTGCAAACTGCCCAAGCGACTACATCGATGATTTGCGTGCACGCCACCCTGAAGTGACCGTCCACCAAGCACCTGTTGTCAACCGTGAACTCGGTGTTGCATGCGGTAAACCGTTCAGTATCTCAACGATTTGCGTTCTCGATGCTGGTGACAGTGAATTGCTGCAACTTGATGACAATCTTGCTTGAAACAGCGGCACGACAAATGAAAGGCTTGATGTCTGTTAAGGGCATAGCCATGTCATGCGCACACGCCTGAATGCACTGTTGCCAATTTTCTTGATTGCCATCATGCTTGGATCTGTGGCTGTACCACAGTTGCCCAACGTCTCTGATGAACCAGTCGAACTCGAAGAGGAACCCGTCCTGTTTGAAACGGCAGGACGTTCCGTACCTGCAACAATCCTTGCCGCAGGTTCAGGTCAAGCGAACGAAGATGGTGAACACATTGCGGCCTTACCAAATGGTGGATGGGTTGTCGGTGTGTCGGAGTGGACAAACTCAACACTGACCTATGGCACCCATACACTCAGTCCAAGTTCACCGTACAATTCCATTGGATTTGGTGAATTCTATCTCGCAAAGATGGACGACAAGGGTGCTTGGACCGGATTCATTAGCGCTGACCACAGTGCAACCACTGGAGCTGGTGGCCTCTCAATTATGACGGATGTTGCTATCGGAATGGGTGGGGAAATTTTCGTTTCCGGTTACTTTTACGGGGAGATTTTCTTTGGACCACCTGGTCCAAACACACTCATCTCAAATCTCAACTCAGGTTACCACCTTGAGGGATTCATTGCAAAAGCTGACCCATTCGGTAACTGGATGTGGGCGAAGAGTTTCTCAACTTTGGTCAATGGAACAGGAGAATTTAGCAGAGCCACTTCATTGTCCGTTGACATGATGGGTGATCTCCTTGTATCAGGCACTTTTTCGGGTGAAACTGACTTTGGTGGCATCAGCATCAATGTAACAAGTCAAGATGTGTTTGTTGCGAAGTACGATGGTAACCAAGGATCTCTACGATGGGTCATCAATGGTGGTGGCATTGGAACCGATCAAATCTATGATATGTCACTCACGCCCTCTGGAGGCGTCAAACTAGCGACGACCACAGATGGAGTCTCTCAATGGGGGACAAATACCTACATTGCGCTCGGTCAAGTTGATGCAGTTATTGTTGAAATCGATTCGAACGGTGGCGTTGTTGGAACAACAGGTATCGGAACCAGTAGTCAAATCACAGCCGTATTGAAACTCCACGTAGATGGCGGCGGTGATACGTACATGGCCGGTACCTTCGATGGGACGATTACGAGTGGTGGCTGGACGGCTACCTCAAGTTACGGAGGAAACGATATTTTCGTTGCAAAGAGTGCTGCAAATCAAGCCAACAGTTGGGCTTTGGTATCTGGAACCAGCGCCTTTGACGAGCCTCAAGGGCTTGCCGTTACCTCGACCGGAGCCGTTGTCTTTGGAGGCTATCTCACAGCGACATTCACTGCAGGTTCAAAGTCGATATCGAATTCAAACCACGATGGATTCGTGGTTGGACTCTCCAATGCTGGAGCAGTCAATTGGATTGAGAAGATTGGTGGCTCACAGTACGACTACGTTTTCGCTATGAATGTCAACAACAGTGATTACGTCGGTGCTACGGGTTCGTTCTCCGGTTCGATGACCCACAAAGGTGTGTCAGTGACGTCTGGTGGAGCACGTGATGTCTTCGCATGGGTCTTTGATCCAGCTGGACTGATCGATACCGATGGCGATGGCGTCCTCGATGCTGCACCTGACAACTGTCCTACGGTCCCGAATTCGAATCAAGCGAACACCGATGGTGATGCAGAGGGTGATGCTTGCGATGATGACGATGATAACGATGGATTGACCGACAACTTCCCTGACAACTGTCCTCGTAATGGTGAATTCAATTGGACCAGTTCCCGCGATTTCAATGATCCTGCTTCCTCCACTGACTGGGACAACGATGGTTGTAAAGACGATTCATCCGAAGATACAGATGACGACAACGATGGTGTCCTCGATGTCGACGATGCTTGTCCTCGAACATCCTATTCACCTCCCCGCCCTTCGTGGGTTTCTGACTCAACAACAGACATCGATGGCGATGGTTGCCGAGATTCTGATGAAGATACGGATGATGATGGTGATGGATTTGAAGACGCTGCTGACGATTGTCCAACCATCGTAGGGAATTCTACACTCGGCACTGAAGGCTGCCTTGACACCGATGGTGACATGTGGTCGGACACATCGGACGATTGCCCAACCGAGTATGGAAATTCAACCGAGGGTGGCTTGAACGCTTGTCCTGACATGGACGGCGATGGATGGGCGGATTCCATCGATGATTTGCCAATGGATCCAACCGTATGGAGCGACACCGACGACGATGGTTACGGTGACAACCTTGGAAGCACACCTGCTGATGCATGCCCTGACACACCAGGAACATCAACCATTGACCGATACGGATGCGTCGATGCTGATGGAGATGGTTATTCCACGCCAACCCAAGGTTGGGGTGTCGACAGTGGAGCAGATGCCTTCCCAAGCGATGCAACACAATGGGGCGACTTCGATGAAGACGGATTCGGTGACAACTATGGAAACGCTTCATGGATTGATCGACCCGAGAATTGGGTAGGCACCTACATGGATGGCGCACAAGATCAAGACGCATGTCCAATGCAACCCGGAACAAGTTGGCAAAACGGAATTCTCGGATGTCCTGATTCTGATGGAGATGGCTGGTGGGATGTGCAAGACGCATTCCCTAGTGAAGCTTCACAATGGTCCGATGTTGATGGTGATGGATACGGAGACAATGAAAGCGGTGCAAATGCAGACGCTTGTCCAAACATTGCTGGCAACTCAACCGTTGATCGACTCGGTTGCATCGATACGGATGGGGATGGTCGCTCGGACCCTGAACTGAGTTGGACTGTCGTCAACGGTGGTGATGAATTCCGTCTCGAGCCAACACAATGGTTTGATTCCGATGCTGATGGGTATGGCGACGAGATCGACGGCTTCGAGGGAGATCAGTGCCCAGATGTCTACGGCCTCTCCTTCAACGACAGATTTGGCTGTCCGGATACCGACCGTGATGGTTGGTCAGACCCTGATGCCAACTGGACGATTGACGATGGAGCAGATGCATACATCAACGATCCATTGACGCACATCTACGTCGAACCCGTTGTTGTTGAGAGTGAGGAAGAGAATTTCTTCACAAGCCCATTGATGCTTGCGGTCTATGGAATTGCAGTGCTCGTTCTCGGAGGACTTGCCTTTGTCATGACCCGTGGTCCAAAGGAGCCTGAAATGAAGCAATTTGCTCAAGTTCCGATGCAGCAACCAATGATGCAGCAACAAGTGACCATGCCTGTTGCTCAAGCGAATCCATACCAACAACCGGTCCAAACACAGACCTATGCACAAGCTGCTGCACCACCCCCAGTGGTTCAACCAGACCCAGCCATGGACTACTACAATGGACTCCTCTCGCAAGGCTACACGCCTGAGCAAGCCTCGATGTACACGAAGCAATACTTCCCTCAGTTTAACGGCTAACATGGCCGAATCAATATTGAAGTTGAATCGGTGAAAGGGTAGATGAACCATCCGCTGAATACTCACTGGATTAATTGTTAACGAAATTCCACCTAATTGAGGAAAGCCGACATGTCAGATGAACAGGACTCGCCAATAAGCCTCAGTGATGATGAGGATGTCATTGAGCAGTACAAGTTAGATTTACAGTCAGAAGTGATACGAATCACTCTTGAAGAAATTGAGCAAAGAGTCGGGGCAGGCGAAGAAATCAGCGACGAAGAGAAGGAGAAAATGATCGAGGATAATCTCAAAAAAGTACTCCAAAACGCTGAGACCTCACATCCTCCTGATTTCCATAGAACACTGAACATGTATCTTATTTTCCTTGCCGTTGTTGGATGCGTCTTTGCTTTCATTGGATACCATCTCTCTCCTGATTCCTGCGCAAGTGATGAAGATACAATATGGGAAGAACTTGGAGTGCCTCTGTTCTATGTCAGTGCGTTAGGAGTTCCAATGAATATTCTTTTTTGTTTGATTTCACTGAAGAATCCGAACCTTGATTCCAAGGAGATTTTTCGCTGGACCCGAATTCACGCCATCGCCATAGTGATTTGTTGGGTCATATTTTGGGAATACATTACTCAAGACATGTTTTGTGGATGCTGGGGTATATGTGGAATGGGGACCGGCTGGGGAGGCTGACGTAACCTATGTTTCTATGTCTTGAACATGCCTGTACTTCTCAATCATATGCTTGTATCCATGGTAGCCCATGTTTGTGGCCATGAAAACAACGGTAGAGTGCATGACAAATCTGTAAAGTAGGTCCGCACTATGTCATACCAATGGTAAACCGAGGAGACTTGACATCTGCGCTACTGGTTGTCTTATTATCCGTATGGATTGTTGACACTTACCCCGTATGGCTTGTTGACACCATCCCAAGGATTTCTGACGCCTTATTCGTTCTAACATTTATCCTGTTTTTACTTGTATCTTGGAGGAAGGATCGTCGATGGCCCTCTGATTCACGATTGGACCCAGGGAAGATTGACTTGAAGTTCAATCAGATGTGGATCGTCCTCAGGTTTCAAGAGTTTATCGGTTTCTTTTTCAGGTTGTTCGGGAAATCAGGGCTATACTTCAGGAGGATGGTCCTCAGCAAGGAGGATGGTTTGGAGGTCCACTACATAGAACCCCTGAACGGGCTCGACGTGGTAGCTTATTTCGAGTTGGGTCAAGTTTCTGCAGTACACTATTGGTATGAGACCACGAGTACTTACGATGCCGATAGTGGCCAACACATTAAGAGTAGATCTTACCATTTTGCGATTAATGCAGGCTCAGTAATCCATTATATTGATAAGGCAACTTTAGGCTTTGCAGTCATTGACAAAATTGCTAATAGAAGTGAGTCTCTTTCTGGCGGAACTGTCCCCCATAAAATCAGAAAGTTGTGCGATATCCTCGATCTTAAACTGAGGAAGACGAAACCGAAAGCGACTAAATTTTCGGAAATTTACGAAGTGAACATCAAGAAAACTGAAAATAATAATGGCAACCTCGGGACAGTCTCCACAAATAACCGTATTGAGCCGGAATACACTGATACTGGCCCGCATGTGCCCGAGGATTGGTACTTGACGTACGATGGGCCTGCACCGGTCGTAGAGGGTATCTACGATCAAAACTACGGCGTGGATAGGGGCAATGGTGCCGTTCCCGTTGAGTTCTACATCAAGAAATGGGGCGTTCCGGAGGGCTTTGGGGAAACGGAACACGAGAAACTTTGGTGCAATGACTGAATACATGGGCATGTGACAATCTTCCCGATATCGCAGGTCCGTAAACTGCCCTAGGATATCTCCAGCAATGGTGATAGCTATTCATCCACCACCTTGGAGCACAAAGTAGGCCACTAGGTTGTAAGGATATGATTGGTGAGACCCCATGGTGCTGTCCCTGTAATGTTCTCTACCGATGGAGAAATCTCAGTGAAACCTAAGCGTATCGTAGGGATACACACGAAA
>CALDQY010000228.1 GCA_937911445.1 uncultured Rhodobiaceae bacterium
GCTTCTCGATGATCCCCAAGGGCAAGAGAGATGCTCAAGTCAAGGAAATCTGGCAGCCCTTTGAGCGGTGCGTAAGAAGAAAATTCCAGAGCAGGTGCTTCTCGCAACATTCTGTCGACGACCTGATTGATGGCCAACCTTCCATCGTTCTCAAGTAGAATTCCTGCAGTACCATTCACGGCATCATGGCCCTCCTCCTTGGCTGCGAGATAACGGGCATACCACCCAAAAATGGTATCGTTCCCTTGACGCGTCGAGGCAAGAGCGTTCAGCAAGGATGAACCTGGTGCCTCGTCCATAGCCAACCCAAGCGGGTTTCCCTCTTGACCTTGTCGAGGTTCAACCGTTTCCTTCATCAAGGGGAGACACAACCCACGGTCCAAGGCCAACGTAGCACAGTCTGGTAGTGCGTCTGATTTGTAATCAGACGGTCGGGGGTTCGAGTCCCTCCGTTGGCTCCACCAGTACCTAGAACAAGAATCCTCAAACCGTTGAAGGGTTTGGTCGAATCATGAGCGCTGCTCGACTCGATGGTAAGGCATGTGCTGCTGATTTGGAAGAGCGGCTGAAACAGCGCATTGCTGCGTGTTCGGTTCAACCTCATCTTGCAGTCATCATTGTGGGCAACGACCCGGCATCGCATGTTTATGTGAACAACAAAATTCGTTCATGTGAACGACTTGGAATCCGTTCTACACACATCGAACTGCCAGAGGATGCCGAACAATCGGTTGTTGCGGATCACATTCGAGCCATGAATGAGCAAAGTGATTTGCATGGTATCTTGATTCAATCACCGCTACCGAAGCATATGGACGAGGAAGCGCTTACTGAACTCATTGATCCACGGAAGGATGTTGACGGGTTCCATCCCGTCAATCTCGGACGCTTGGTTCAAGGTCGAAGTGATGGTATGGTCCCATGTACACCTTCTGGTGTCATGGAAATGCTTCGTTGGGCTAAGGTTGACTTGACTGGAAAGAAAGCCGTTGTTCTCGGTCGTTCGTTCAACGTAGGTATGCCACAGGCGCTTTTGCTTGCTGCTCGCGGTGCTGATGCAACGGTTACTGTTGTTCATTCTCGAACCAAAGACGCTCGCACGGAATGCTTGCAAGCAGATGTCATCGTCGCTGCTGTAGGCCGTCCTGAAATGGTTCAGCCCGACTGGGTCAAGGAAGGAGCTATCGTTGTTGATGTAGGCATTAATCGCGTGGATGATTCCAGCCGAGAGAGAGGATGGAGACTTGCCGGTGATGTGCATCCTGACGTAGCCTCACATGCATCGTTGTTGTCGCCAGTACCAGGTGGCGTTGGCCCCATGACAGTAGCGATGCTGATGGCAAACACCGTTACTGCTGCAGAATTTTTGAGTTCATGATGTGAAGGCCATGGAGCAACGAGCGCCTCGAATTGCTGCGTTCGCTACAACTGTTGCAGGTATGTCGTTCATCGCAATGCTGGGGAATGCCTTCCTTGGAAGATATCCTGGACAAGATGGGCAACGCGTTCTTCTCAGACCTCTGTTTGAAGGGTTTGTTTCCGGAGAAAAAAACGATTATTGGGCATCAACCGGTTGGGCAACTCAAGAATGGATCTGGCTGGTTCTTTCGATATGTCTCGGTTTGCTTGCAGTCTGGTGCCGCCAAGATCGTCCCGTCCCAGAGTTGCCCAAGCAACGTAGCGTTGCTGAACAAATTGCGGATTTTGAATCTAGTGCGACCAACGTAGGGACGACATCTGTTGCTTCAGTAACTACGAACACGTCGAGCATTATCTCATCGATTGTTGGTGAAACCAAATCAGTTGATGCGCGCAAGGTTGAGTCTGCAACAGCTCTTCTTTCCAGTGGTGCATTGGGTTCGTATGCGGCATCGATTGTTTCCGAGCGAAACACCGACATTGAATCAAGGACGTTTGAATCTGAACCTCAATCGAGTGAACC
>CALDQY010000229.1 GCA_937911445.1 uncultured Rhodobiaceae bacterium
CTTGGAAGCGGGCGCCTTCTCGGAAACCGTCTTCGATTCGCACTACGTGAACAATTGCAACAATTCGTCACTGATGGTAAACCGGTCATTGGAATCTGTAATGGGTTTCAAGCTCTCGTAAAAACGGGGCTTTTGCCAGGTCCAGCAGATGCTTCACTCGAACCTGATCTCGTTCAGAGGGCGAGCCTCACCCTCAACAATACGGGTCGTTACGAGGATCGATGGGTCACATTGGAATTTGATTCCAATAGCCCGTGTATTTGGACAAAAGGAATGCAGAGGATTGAGTGCCCAGTTCGTCACGGCGAGGGGCGATTTGTTATGCCAACAGAACAGGATCTCGACAATTTGCAGTCAAATCATCTGTTAGCGGTCCGATACGTTGACCCTACAACACCCGTCGGTGAGGGGATTCAAGACGAATTGTTGCCGTTCCCAATGAGTCCAAATGGAAGCATGAGAAACATTGCAGGCATTTGTGATTCGACGGGTCTTGTGTTTGGATTAATGCCACACCCGGAAGCATTCTACAGCATGTGGCTTCATCCCGAACACACATCGATGGATATCGATGATGATTGGGAAGGCGAAGGATTGCAAATCTTCCGAAATGCGGTTGAGTACGTTCGTAGTCAGCGGTGACCAAGAATGAGTCGTCGGCAAGACATCGATCAGATTCGAGGTCTTGCCATTCTTCTCATGATTATGGTGCATGCTGCAGCCACATGGGCGCCTGCAGATGCATCAACAACCTCCTTACTCGCACTTATCGTTGCAAGTCTTGGAGGTCTAGCAGCTCCGTTGTTTGTAACCGTTGGAGGTTGGGTCACTGTTCAATCAACATGGACGTTACGAAAAGCAATGATTCGATTCGTCTTTCTGATGATAGCACAGTTCTTAGTCAACATCACTGCATCCCATCTCTTCGATCCATTCACACCAGGGGTACTCTCCTTGTTTGCTATTCTGTACCTTTTGGCACCAATATGGGTTCGTATTGCACGAAACAGCATAGCATTCGGAGCAACTTTAGTGTTCATTGGAATCATCAATACCGTATTTTCACCAGGAGACCCCATTTTATCATGGAATGATAGAATTGAGGCGGTAACCATCAACCAGCTGCTTTCTCATCTACTGATAACAGGGACATATCCACTGTTTCCATGGATTTTCTTCTCGGTTCTTGGTGCAGGCATCAACATACATGCTCCGACAATCCGAAGACTTGGTCTGGTGATCGTATCAGGATTGCTTCTCTGTACATTGTTTCTCTACGAATCAATGCAGACAGGCATTCCATTCGCTCAACCCCGAGGAGAGGCCATACTGACCTTCTTCCCAGCAAACACTCCGTTTCTTATCGGTGCATGTACTGGTGTTCTGATCATATGGTTACTCCTTGAGAACCGTTTACCGTTCCGTGGGCTACATCATTTAGGACAGCTTTCTCTCACGCTGTACGTTGTCCACTTTATCCCAATCTACCTGGGATCGGACGTGGTTCTAGCGTGGTCTTTGGCTGTGCCAGTTGTGATTGTGTCCACACTGGTATGGTGGCCTTTGAGTGTGCTCTGGAGAACACGGTTTCCAACATACTCACTCGAGTATGCGTTACGACAGATATCTCGCCATGAAGAGGAGAGGGCGCCGTAAGGCGCCCTCCCCAGTCATGACATGCTGTATTCTATCTCTCTACTCAAGCGGTAGCTTCGGCAGCCTTCTTGGCTCCCATCCATGCTACGACACCGAATCC
>CALDQY010000230.1 GCA_937911445.1 uncultured Rhodobiaceae bacterium
AAAGGTCTGACGCTCGTTGCTGTATTGAAGTGCGTGTTCGTATGCTGCACGTGAAAGCCCTGTCGCATGTGCTGCAATGTTTGGACGGCTCAAATCGAAGGCATTCATGGCGTTCATCCATCCACCTGATTCGCTTTCACCGACCAATTGGTTAGCAGGTACGCGGACATTGTTGAATGTGATACTGCGCGTATCGCTGCACCGTTGACCCATATTGGTCTCCTTTTTCCCAAGAGAGAGGCCCTCTGCATTCGCTTCAACAATAAATCCAGACATACCTCGATATCCCGCATCAGGATCTGTTTTTGCTAAGACGAAAAAGAAATCAGCATATCCTGCACCAGTGATCCACATCTTGGAACCGTTGATGACATATTCATCACCATCCCGTACAGCTGTGGTTTGAATGGCAGCGACATCCGAACCAGCCCCAGGTTCAGTGACTGCATAGGATGCTAAGGCACCTTCTTCAGCAACTTTTCGTAACCAGACGTTCTTCTGTTCCTCGGTTGCTCCCGTAATGATTGGAGCGCATGCTAGTGCCGTTGCATATGCAGCAGTAGCAAAACCTGGATCTCCCCATGCAAGTTCTTCGTTGACAAGGACTTCTTCCATGCAGCCAAGGCCTGGTCCACCGTACGCCTCTGGAATGTGAAGATTCAGCAAACCCATCTCGTGAGCGAGTTGGATGGTTTCTTTTGGATACACGGATTCTTCATCCCAATGTTCGGCATGTGGGCGTATCTCATCACGTGCGAACTCTCGAGCAAGTTCACGAAGCATCTCCTGCATTTCGTCCAATTGGAAGTCGACCATGACTCTCCCAGTGGAAGGTCGGACATAAGTCTTGATTTTGCTTCAACTCAACGATTGAGTTGTAAAACGACCAAGAAAATGGCATAAAACAGGACCAAACAGGTCCCTTCCCAACGCTCGAATCGATAGGTTCGACGCATAAAGAACAGGGCGAGTAGGACTCCAAGGACGGTGGCTGGTGCGATGATGTCCATGGTCAATCCGTTGTCTTCAGGTGAGATGGAAAGAGGATGAATCATAGAAGCGATTCCAACCGACAGAAGTGGATCGGTGATGTTCGACCCAATAAGCGTTCCAATCGCTACACCTTTGCTGCGTTTTGCTGCCATCAATGCGATGGTGAGTTCCGGCAAAGAGGTTCCAATTCCAGAGACAGTTGTACCAACAACCGAATGAGGTACCTTCAGTTTCAATGCAAGATCGTAGGCTTGCTCGACCAAAATGTTTGCAGCATAGACCGCAAAAGCAAGACCGAGGAAGATCATAATCAGATAAGCGGCTGAACTCCAATTCGAGCCTCGAACTTGGTATTGACCTGATTCTTCGACTTCCTCTTGACGAATCGCTTCGCGTTTCATCAACAGCCAAACGATGTAAGCAACGTAGAGGGACGCGAGAATCGCTCCTTCCCATCGTGCAAGCTCGTCATTCGTCCAAACGAAGAACAGAAGGAGAACCACAGCAAGGAGCATGATGACACCATCCCGGTTCAACCATGATGGACGAACTTTGACCGATCTCGTCATCACAACGATTCCAAGGATTAGTGTAATCTGGACGAGGACAGATCCGAGGATACTACCAATGGCAAAGTCTGCTGCTCCTTCTTTTCCTTGACTCGCTTCGTAGGCTGCGCTACCAGAAACCAAAATCTCTGGAAGCGATGTTCCAATCGACACGATGGTTAAACCAATGACGATTTCTGCAATTCCTGCTCGTCGAGCAAGCCCCTTCGCACCCTCGATGAAGAAGTCTGCACTCGTGATGAGTAGTCCAAGCGATAGAAGCAAAATGATGCTGACAACGAACATCGAATTTGATTGCCCAAGATACTTCATCAAAACAATCGCAAGAAAGAGTGCGCCAGTGATGAGCATGGCATTGAAGTGAAGGAGTTGGGGAATTCCCATCAACTCATCCTTCTGCTCCATAAACTCCCCATGAGTTATGGGTTTTGATGCTTCTGTCCCCTATGGAGGTAAGATGATGTTCTTTGTTCATTTGGTTAAACCGATGTGGAAGCGTGGAGGCATCGAAGCAGCAGGGACCTTCACCATGGTCTTTGTTGGGTGTGGAAGCGTTGCAATGGAGCGTTCATCGCTCGAAATCTCCCTAGCCTTTGGAGCCGTTGTTGCTCTTGTCATCATCGCCATTGGTCGTTGGAGTGGTGCACACATCAATCCAGCCGTTTCAATCGCCTTTTGGTACAGAGGCAATCTTTCGACAAACGACACGATAGCGCATGTTCTCGGCCAACTGGTCGGTGCGTTGTTTGCTGGTTTACTCCTGAACGGTGCAGGACCAACTGTGCGAAACACCACATGGGTCAATCTCATCGGAATTGAGATTCTGATCACATTCTTGCTGATGGCTTCCATTCTCTGGATTATTCGAAGGACCGAACAATGGATTCCGATCGCTGTTGTGGTAGGTTCAACCGTTGCAGCCCTTGCCTTTGTTTTTGGCAAATACACGGGAGCAAGCATGAATCCAGCGCGAACGTTTGGACCAAATCTTGTCTCAGGTGACGGATTAATTATCCCAGTATACTTCATTTGCACAATCGCTGGAGCCCTTCTGGCCGTAGCCGTCGAGCGAATTATTGCATCAACTTCTGAATGACATTGGTCACGTATTTCACAGAAGGAATGGTGTGGTTTTCCAATGGAGGAGAGAACGGTACTGGTGTATCAATCGCCCCGATGACGACTGGTTGTGTCTCGAGTTGATAGAACGTTGACTCAAGGATCCGAGATTGAATGGTATGACCGAGACCGCCATGCCACTGTCCTTCTTGCAGGACGACCAGACGTCCTGTCTTTTGGACAGATGCGATACACGATTCAGCGTCAAACGGAAGCAATGTTCGTAAATCAACGATTTCAACATCAATTCCGTTTTCAGAGAGCTTCGATGCAGCCTCGGCTGCGATGTGAACCATGGCACCCCAAGTCACGATCGTAACATCTTCACCCTCACGGACAATGGATGCTTTTCCAATAGAATGGCGTTTTCCTTGTTCGATGGATGTATGTACAGATGACGTGTCAACTTTCTGGTTGATGTTTTGACCCCACCCGGTTTTTCCTCCACGGAGCCCATACAGTCCAATGTGTTCGAGGAACAGGACTGGATCGTCAAGATGTGCTCCTTCGACCAATAGGTCATAGGCATCTTGCGGGGTTCCCGGTGCAAGGACAACCAGCCCTGGATCGTTGGCAAACCACGATTCAATCATGTTCGCATGGAACGGACCCGAGCGGGTACGGGCGCCAAGGGGGACGCGTATTGTCATAGGACAATCAGCACCCCATCGCCAACGTAACATTGCTGCATTGTTGATGAGGGCATTGAAACCGAGAGCAGCAAAGCCTCCAAATTGAATCTCAACCATTGGACGCATACCAGAGAGCGCAGCTCCAACGCCAGTGTGAACGATGATGGCTTCACAGAGAGGCATATCGACCAACTTCTCTTGGTGTCCTGCATTCTTCAGAGCCATGTTCATTCCAAATGCTCCCGCGACCTCCATATCTTCTCCGATGAAGACACAATCTTCTCCATGCATGTTCGCAATGTCAACCATGGCTTGTTGAATGGCTCGAGCATAGGTCCATCCACCGGATTCGACGTACTCCAGTGGTTGATGGGATGCTCTAGATTGCGTACTTGGGACGGCTCCAATAGAGGCAAGGTGGTCATCATGTGTCCTCGCATCGTGGAGTGTTGTGACGCCCTTCGTCACGGTTTCTGGCTCA
>CALDQY010000231.1 GCA_937911445.1 uncultured Rhodobiaceae bacterium
CGTAACAGCGCATGACTCCTGCGTGAATATTGACTGGGAAGACCTCGGAAAGAGAATGAGAAAACCTATACTTTACGACGGACGGCGTGTTCTTGATTTGGATTCTATTTCAGAGATGGGATGGCAAGTTCACGCTGTTGGAAGGCCACAACAATGAGATGAGCATATGCCAATTCTTTTTAAAATCAGGCTTCTGATTTCTCCAAAATATCTCCGTAAGGCATTCAAGGTTGCTAGTGTACGACCTGTCAACATCCAGAACGTACAATATGTTGTTGAACAAGTATGTAATGAAAAACCTCTTTCATTATTTTCTACGTTTAGTAAAATTTACAATTCAGCGAGAGGCTCTCGTTCTCGTGAATTTAGCTGCAATAATCTCATACTCTCAATTGTTCGAGAGTTGAATAAAACAAACCGCATCTTGGCAATACAATTTGCTGAGAAGTACCAGCCTTTAGCAGAGGATGAACGATTTCAAAAAACTCTTGCTGAACTATATCTAAGGAATGGCAAGCCAGTACTTGCGTTAAATGTCTTGAGTAAACTCCCAGACACGAAAAGAGATCAGAGGCTGTTGGAGAAGATTGAAACCGCTCTGGAATTTGATGTGGGTAATACAGATGCAACACTTCACTTCATCAAGCATAATCGAGAAGTCAGGTTAACTTCTTCCGGTTATTCCTTGTATTTGCCATCAGAACATACTCAACGGGAGAGTCCGACCGCTGTTATGAGGTTAGATGGGACCTTGCAACCTCCTGCCAATGCCCCTTTGAACTGCGCACTGATTACAATGAAATTCTTTTCAGAGAGTGGAGAAGAAATAGTGTTACAAAACGATTCATTACTCAACCGCTCCTCTATCGTAGGGCCTTACCAGTACATCAACCCAGAGGATGATGGAACCTTCACCGTTGAATTTAAACCTCCAGATGAATTCAGTCATGCATTGATTACCTTCCAAAATTGGAAAAATACAATCGGAGTTCGGCTTGGGCCTGTTCTAGAGATATCTTCTGCCGTTGAGCATAATTCCATCAATCACCAGATAGAAGAATTTGAACGATACTGTAGACTTGTTGACGGTCCTGTAATTTTTGTTTATGGATCGACAGAGACAGATCCAAATGTTTCGATTGGGCGAACTTCAAGACTCATCTCAAATTTTGCTTCAAAAAAGAATCCTGTAATTAATGGGTTTTTCCGAGACGACAGAAATCCTGTTGACATCCTAAATATCGGTACTGGACTAATGAACATCCCAATTGACTTTGTGAATGCAAACATAGAGCGTTTTACTAAGATGGCCTTTGGCGGTAGACAAAAAGTTCTTTTTATTTCCAACCCTTCTCCAACTCTCGTTAGGAAAATTCACTTTTTCACAGCCAATGGTTGGATTATTCTATCAGACTTGAATTCATGGAATGGAATAAATTATCATGACTTTACAAATGGACAACTACATCTAATGGCCAGTTCGAATAACGTGATTGTCCAAGACATAACAGAGAGAGAGCAAGTACTGAAATCGACCCAAGCCCCTCCAAATGTAATTATTCTCGAGGATGGTTGGGTTGGGAAGACGAGAAAGAAAAAACGTTCAAGAAATCAATCCCTCGTAGGTATTCTCTCACGTCCAGATAATGAGATTGATTTCTCTCAAATCAATAATTTAGCGAAAGAACGTCCAGACTTGGATTTCGAAATTCTTGGCTCAGTGTGGCCCCTTTCCATTCCCAAACCTGAGAATGTAAAATCTTGGACAGTAAGAGACGCTACGTGGGTTGTCGAGCGGATGCTCATGTGGGATCTTGCAATTGATTTTCCCACCGAGTCGGTTGATTCGCTTGCTATCGGAATACCAGAGTTGAGGTACAACAGAATACCGTGTATTGTGAAAGCAAATAAACAAAGTAGCAAAGCAATTCCATACCTTATCCGATATAACAACGATTCACAGATTGGCACAGCAGTTGACGAAGCACAAATAATGGACCGGTCATATATCCCTCAAATTGATCATATTACTTGGGAAGAAACAGTCAATATCCTACTGCAAAAGATTTCTGCGATCGAGTCAGAAAGAAACCCAGTACTGACTTACGATTACCTGCCGCTGTCGGACCTTATTTCGTTAGCTGAAGAAAATCCACCAAATATGGCTGAGATTAAGAGACAGGTTCAATATGCATTTAGTAAAGAGGGACTAGTCATCTACAGAGATCTGATCTGGACACTTGACTATCTGAACTCGAACCAGAATATGAACAAACGTACCGTAAATAATCTCTTGATTGCATCTGTTCGAGGCATAGGTGCCGTCGACCCTTTCACGGCGATAGAGCTTGCAGAAAATTATCAAATCCATGACAAGCGTATAACTCGAACCATGATTACACTATACAACCGTACCGAGCAATATGAGAAGAGCATGAAGCTGTTAGATCCTATGAGAAATGATAATTGGAAAAAGAAGATGGTCGCCACTCTCCAGAGGAAATTAAGACATACCCCTTCACCTCCACAACAGAAACAATTTTTCCCAGTCCTACCTTCTAAGAAAATAACCAAACCTGTCAGGAATTTGAAAGTTGCCTGCATACTAGACCAATTTACATACAATTCATTGTCATATGAGGTAGAATTACATCCTGTTCCAAAAGAGAATTGGAGAGATTTTTTGAGTGAGGGAAATTTTGATTTTTTCCTAGCTGAATCAATTTGGAAAGGTCATGACGAACAGTGGATATGGGCTATGAGTTCACCAAATTCGCCAAATGGTATTCGTTTACAACACCTTCTTGAGTGGTGTTCAGAAATTGGATTAAAAAAAGTATTTTGGAATAAGGAAGACCCTGTGAATTATGAAAAGTTCATACAATCTGCAGCACGATTTGATGTGGTTTTTACATCCGATAATCGGTCTATACCGCGCTACATTGAAGATTGCGGCCATGAAAATATATTCCCAATGCCATTTGCAGCGCAACCAGTGATTCACAACCCCGTTCGGAATAGATTGCCTCAGTATTCGATTTGTTTTGCTGGTTCTTGGTATATCCGTGAACATGGTGACCGTAAGCGACAAACGAACTTGCTTGTGGATGCTTCAAAAGATAACGGCCTCCACATTTATGATAGGTTTTATGGAACCAGTGATTTGAATAGATTCCCAGAAGAGTATTCAGACTACGTTCAAGGTTCGATACCTTACGATGAATGCTGTATGGCATACAGAGCATACAAACTCTTCTTGAATGTTAATTCGGTTATGAATTCTGATACTATGTTTAGTAGGCGTGTCTTTGAGATACTTGCATCATCCACACACGTCCTCTCTACCCCATCGGAGGGAATGGAAAAAATGTTGCCGCATGGAATAACAGTAGTCGATTCTCTCAGTGATGCCAGTTCTGCAATTGACCACTTGCTAGAGAGTGATGATGAGAGACAAAGAACTGCTCACCTAGGTTACAGACATGTCATGAATAATCATACTTATTCACACAGAGTTGGCTATATGTTGGAAAAAATCGGAATCGAGTCCGATATGTCCTTTGAGAGTCCATTAGTTAGCCTGATTACATGCACAAATCGACCAGAAATGCTTCCTAACATTTTGCGCAACTATAATCATCAAACGTGGGATAATCGGGAACTCATTGTTGTTATAGATTGTAATGATAATGAGTTCCAAAACATAGATCAGTCCCTTGAACATCAACAAAACGTAACGGTGCATAAGGTCCCAAGCGGACTCAGTTTAGGGCATTGCTTCAACATTGGAATGGAGCTCTCAAAAGGAAATTACATTGCAAAATTCGATGATGACGATCTCTATGGTCCAAACTACATTGCAGACCAATTATTGCCATTCAAATATACGGATGCGGATATTGTTGGTAAGTTGTGTACCTTCATGTATCATGAAAAATCAGAAAAAACCTATCTCCGCTTTCCAAAAAACAGGCATAAGTATGGAGATTTGGTCTTGGGGCCCACATTCTTTTTCAAGCGAGAAGTATCAGAAAATGTAAAAATGCGTGACTTATCTAAAAGCGAGGACACGAATTTCCTTAAAGATTGTTTGAATGCTGGTTACAAGATATATGCAACAGATCCATACAATTTTGTTTATATGCGGAAAAAAGTTGAAGGCTTTCATACATGGGATGCAACAGATGAGCAACTCCTGAGTAATTCGATTGCTCTGGGATCGGAAAACCCTGAGAGTTACGCGTTTGTTTAGGTGATGGAATTGTTAGTTTGTTTGGTAGTTGGTGCGAGACCCAATTTTATGAAAATCGCACCAATTGATAGAGAATTTAAGAAAAGAGGCATCGACACTCTGCTGATACACACTGGACAACATTATGATCAAAACATGTCTGATATATTCTTTGAAGACCTCAATATGAAATCCCCAGATGTTCATCTGAATGTTGGCTCTGGGACGCATGCAACTCAAACTGCACGCATCATGATTGAATTTGAGAAAGTATGCAAAGAGCACGACTTTGCAATGGTAGTGGTGGTTGGTGATGTAAATTCCACGATTGCCTGCACGCTTGTAGCAAAGAAATTAGGAATTTTAGTTACGCATGTGGAAGCAGGTTTACGTTCATTTGATCGGGAAATGCCTGAAGAAATAAATCGGATTCTTACGGACAGCATTTCGGATCTATTACTTACCCCTTCACTCGATGGGAATGAGAATCTGAGGAATGAGGGTGTTGAAGAATCTCGAATTGAATTTGTAGGAAACATCATGATTGATTCACTGTTTGATGCTCTTGAACGAGTACAATCGACCGATTCTAATCCTGCGGTGAAATTCGGAATCAATCGTTACTGCGTTGTTACGCTACACAGGCCATCAAATGTTGATATCGAAGAAAAGGTAATCCAATTGGTTGAAAATTTGATTGAGACCTCCCGAAAAATTCCCATTATCTTCCCAATGCATCCACGAACAAGGAACAACCTAGAAAAATTTGAGAAACTAAACTTGTTGGAGCAAGAATCTTCAATCCATATCCTTGAACCACTTGGATATATGGAATTTGTATCTCTTGTTGGAGGGTCAACCTTGGTAATTACAGATTCAGGAGGGCTCCAAGAGGAAACGACGTCTCTTGGAATCCCTTGTTTGACCTTAAGAGAAAATACAGAACGACCAATCACAATTACGGAAGGGACGAATCGCCTAATTTCCGATTTGTCCACTCTACAAATATCGGTAGATGATGCACTAGATAACCAGGCTTCTCTTCAACCTAGAAAACCTAAATTCTGGGATGGAAAAACTGCTCAACGAATTGTTGATGCCATCGTGAATTGTATAGAGCGGTGATGGTTTTGTCCACTCCCCGAGTCATGCACATTCTTGCAAACAGTGTTCCGGACTTGAATGGATATGCTATTCGAAGTCATGACCTACTTGTTTCGCTAAAGGATGCAGGTATCTGCGAACCAGTAGTTTTGACCTCCCCCTACTATCCCGATCGTGAGGCTATGAGGAACGATGCCGTCGTCGATGGGATTGAATACAATCGATCTATGCTTCAGTCAGCGAAATCTGCGATGAAGAAGAATACTGGATTCAATGTTCCAAAAACTCAATCTCTCGTAGTCCGGGTGCCAAAATTTGCGGTTTATAAATCAAAATTACTGCTGAAGATACTTACTCGTCCGGTGTACAAACGAGTAACGATGTTTCGGAGGTTTTTGGGAGAAAAAAGAATGATGAAACGGTTTGAGAAAGAGATCATATCCCGTGCTAAGTTGCACAAGCCAGACATCATTCATGCGCATACACCATTCCGAGTAGGTTTACCTGCTCTGCGTGCCTCGAGAAAACTCGGAATTCCATTCATTTACGAAGTCCGAGGCATGTGGGAAGATTCTGCGGTTGCTCAAGGTCGATGGACTCCAAAATCAATCCCATACCGATATTACAGAAGCCAAGAAAACAAAGTCATCAAGCATGCAGATGATGTCATTGTTATCGGAGAGAATTTGATGAAAGAAATCGTTAGTAGAAATCTAAGGTCCTCATTACCTACAATGATACCAAACGCAGTCGGCCGAAAAATGGCAACATACCCGTTAGAATTTGAACACCCCCCTCCCGAAAGCGTAACAAAGCTGACTGAACGCCTTAATTTAGACGATTCAACGATTGTGGTTGGATACATTGGAAGCCTTCGAGCTCTAGAAGGGGTTGATTTCACTGCAGAGGCAGTTGCGAAATGTGCAAGCGATGGTCTTGATATTCGTTTGCTTGTATGCAGTTCCAGGGCAAATCAAGATGATTTGCGAAATCTCTGCAAAGATTTGGGGATTGCGAATCAATCATTCATTGAAGGGCCCTATCCTCATGATGAGATTGTTCATTTTTACGATTTAATCGATGTTTTTGTCGTCAGTAGGCCTGATTCAAATGTCACTCGTATTGTTCCCCCAATCAAACCTTTGGAAGCCATGATTCGAGGAAGGCCGACCGTTGTATCTCATCTTCCCGCATTATGTGAAATTATCGAGCCAGGTGTCACTGGTATGACCTTCCCTGCTGAAAACGTAGACGCTCTTTCGACAATCATTTCTGACTTAGCATCAGATCCAGAACTGCGAGTTACACTAGGAAAAGCCTCTAGACAGTATGTACTGAATGAGCGAACCTGGCCAAAAATTGTCGATAATTATCAAGTAATTTATCAGAGGCATTGATAACGTACGAAAAATTAGTCAAAGCAGAAGGAGTGAAACCCATGGATGTATATGCCCGACCATCGTTTTTTCGTGGCCCATTCATTTCTTTCCAATCAATCATCAAGAACAGGAGTTTACTTTCCTTGATGGTGCGACGAGACCTCAAAGTAACATATGGAGATTACTTCCTTGGATATGCGTGGACGCTGCTCGAACCAATCTTCTTCACAATGGTTTTCTTCCTTGTGTTTGTAATTCTAAGAGGAAACCCGGATAAACTTCTTCCATTGAATATCATGTTAGGGATTTTGATTTTTAGTGCGTTTTCGAAGACAGTTTCGAAAGGTTCTTCGCAACTCATCAGAAACGCTTCTCTTATTCAACAAGTCTCCTTTCCCAGAGAACTTCTCATAGCCAATGTCAGTGGATTCCAATTTGTGCGTCTGTTGTTAAGCCTCATTATCGTTCCAATTTACATGATATACATGGGCATCTCGTTTTCATGGACACTATTACTCTTACCGATATCAATCCTCGGGATTATTCTTCTCGCTCATGGTTTTTCACTCATGTTGTGCATCATCGTTGTTTTCGTTCGAGACATGAATATGGTTGTAGACATCGGGCTTAGAGCTCTCTTTTTCCTTTCAGGTGTATTTTATTCAGCAACGTACATACCTGCTGAATATCTCGATTATCATCTTATGAATCCGGTTGCCACATACATCGAGATTTGTCGAGGGGCAGTCCTTGGAGATCTTTCAATCGTCACTCCGATTGTCATCCTCAGAGCAATTGGAATAACTCTACTGGTGTTCGCTGTTGGGAGTTCAATGTTCAACCGATATCAGAACCGGGCGGTGATTCATCTATGAGTTCGGATATTGCTCTTGAGCTGACAAATGTTCACCTAACCTATCCTGTTAGGAAAAGTTCACCGAAATCAGTAAAGAGGCTTTTTTCATTGTTCTCTCGTCAAAAAGACGAAGTTACTGCCACACTCAAAGACATCAACCTACAAATCAAGAAAGGAGATGTTGTTGGCGTGCTTGGCCATAATGGTGCAGGAAAGAGCACCTTACTGCGCCTTTTATCTGGAATCTACCAGCCCGACAAGGGTTCCGTCCGAGTAAATGGGAAGATTAGCCTTCTAGCGTCTCTTGGTACGGGATTTCAACGAGACCTCTCTGGCAGAGATAATATTGTTCTAAGCGGTGCGCTTCACGGGATACCTATTGAGAAAGTCCGGGCTCTCGTTCCATCGGTTATTCTCTTTTCAGGTCTGGAGGATTCAATCGATAAGCCGCTTCGTACCTATTCATCAGGAATGAGAGCTCGTCTGGGATTCTCAATCGTAGCGCATCTTGATCCAGAAATATTGTTGTTTGATGAAGTCTTTGCAGTAGGAGACAGTTCATTCAGGGCACGCTCAAAGCAGAGAATTGCAGAAATGGTTAATGGCGATTCAACAGTCATCATAGTTACACACAACGAACAACTTATCCGCGACATGTGTACGCGAGTTATTTGTATTGATCGAGGCTCTGTTGTGCTTGACACACATAACATAGAAGATGCAATTAAAGAATATCACCAAAATTCGAAAGATCGTGATAGCAAGACAAAATAGAGTTGGGATTTGAAGTCGTCAATCAACAACTACCGCAACAGCCACCGGCATCATCCTTGGCTTTCCCAGCGTCAAACATCTCTCGGAGCGAACCATCGTTCAACATTTCAAGAGCGATGTCCGATCCACCAATCAATTCTCCATGAACGAAGATTTGAGGCATGGTTGGGAAGTCCGACCAGGTGCAAACGCTCGGAATGGCTCGTGGGTCACTGAGAATGTTCACAGCTGCAAAGGGTTCACCAAGTGCCTGCATGACTTGTGCAGCGCGGTTTGAAAAGCCACATTGTGCTTGATCTGGTGTTCCTTTCATGAACAACACCAACGCGTGTTCATCGACGATAGCTTGCAATTCTTCAGGTGTCCAATCCATGTTTATTCCTCTTTTTGACGGTTAATTCGTCGAATATGAACGCCTTGCCCACCAGCGTGTGGATCAAAGGCAGTGTCGCCCGTTACGGCTGCTTGTTCAGGTGTCATGCACTTGAGATCGATGGCATGCACAGGATGTGGGATGAATTGCTTCATGTGATTCAAGACCTGCTTCTGGCGTTGAAGTGGTCGCATGCCCTCAAAGGACGGACTAGTGATTCGGACGTGAAAATGGTCTCCACTGCGGTGCAAATCGATGACTTCGACATCAGCATCAGGTACTGCTTTGAGCACTTCTGCCTCCAGCCATTCCGTACTGACCATGAACACACCAAGGCGTCCCCTTCTTTGAACATGTGCCTTGAAAGACATCCTTGAAAAAACTGAATCTCGTGTTTCAGAGCACTGCTCCAGCGATGCACAAAACCAGCATCACAGGGAAGATAACAAGAGGGGGTTTTGGAATCTCATGAAGATGCCCTTTTTGATTTGCAAACAAGAGTGTGGCGAACATGAATCCATATGCTGCTGCAAGAGCATAGAGGAGCGAGGTTGTGGCTTCACCAGCTTCAAGCATGAATCCAAGCATCAAGCCCATGAGGCCGATTCCACCAAATCCAGCACCGATCATCATGCGCATCGAGGCTGCATTGTTGATTTCATCTGGATGAATTTCGCCAAAGATTTCTTCGTTGAATTTGACTGGAGCTAGAATTTTTCTGATGGCGATAATGAGGATGATGGCACTGGCAGGAACTATGGCATAGAGGTCGTTCATGAACTGTAAACTCTCAACGCAGATTATCATTCTTGGCTTTGGTTGCTAAATTGTGTTATAATTCGAGAAAAAAAACATTCAGTTATAACCAGTGCAAATTCCTTAGTTACATATGAACAAAACCGCCGTATATCTTGTATTGACACTCCTACTTGCCTCCGCAATGCCACTCAGTGTCCACGCTGATCAATCAAAGGACATCCCAACCAATGCATCCGAAACGGGTGTTCACAACTCCTTAGTTGCTGCTTTGCAACATGCGAATCTTGTTGCTACACTTGGGGGGCCAGGTCCATTCACTGTGTTCGCTCCGACCGATCAAGCTTTCACGGATGCTGGCATTAATCTGAACGATTTCGACACACCC
>CALDQY010000232.1 GCA_937911445.1 uncultured Rhodobiaceae bacterium
AACTCGTGTGAAAATGCGATCGATAAGCCCCAGTCGCGCCTTCTCGGCTGGAACAAAACTACCCGCTTGAGCCAAGATACTGACCAGAGCAACCGTTCGCAGATACGTCGACTTACCGCCCATATTTGGCCCAGTGATCAACAAAAATCGTCGCTTGTCATCCATAACAACATCGTTTGGAACAAATCCTTGCTGGACTTCCAAGACAGGGTGACGTGCTTGGCTTAACACCATCTTTCGACCATCACCAAGGACTGGTTTGACCCATGAGCGCTGTCGGGCAGTCGAAGCAAAACACTGCAAGACATCAATGGATGCTACCTTCGATGCAATCTGTGCGAGTTTGTTTGCATGCTGTCGGACACGGTCCCGTAAAGAGCAGAACAAGGCATACTCAATGCTCTTTGATTTGCTCTCTGCGGTGAGGAGGAGGTCGTCTTGTTCACGCAGTTCATCCGTAACATATCGACTGCCATTCGTCATCTGTTGTTTACGCGTCCATTCTTCTGGGACTTTATCCAAATGGGTCGCAGTGACTTCGATAAACCATCCAATTTGACGATTCATTCGCACCTTCAAACTTGGTATGTTCAACTGACTTCGAAGTGTAGACTCGAGATTGGAGAACCAACCATGGCCTTGATTGGATGCGCTTCTGAAACGGTCAAGTTCCGTATCGATTCCTGTTCGAATCAGTCCACCATCTCGCAAGCCCAATGGGACCTCATCGACCAGTGTCCGATGGATGTCCTCAGCCACATCTTTGAGTTGATCAAGTTCCTCAACAAGATGCATCAAAAGACCGTCTTCGGTTTCACTGCACAATCGCTGGATGGCTGGCAGCCGCTCGATGGCATTGGCCGTTGCAAGCAAGTCACGTGCATTGGAACGGTTGTACTTCAGCTGCGTTGAAAGACGTTCAAGATCAAGCATGCCTTTGAGACTCTCTCGAAGCATATCCAATCGCTTTGAGGAACGCATCAGTGCCCCTACTGAGGCATGTCTCGCTTGCATCGCTTCAATATTGGAAAGAGGACGTAACAACCACGACTTTAGGCAACGACGGCCCATCGCAGTTCTGCATTTGTTCATGGCCCAAAGCAGAGAACCTTCGTATTCACCTGCAAGAGTTTGTGTAATCTCAAGATTGCGTAGCGTTGTTTGATCGAGGACCAATCCTTCCGAAGTCTCCTGAATATCCACATCGCGAATTGCAATGTCATCGTGGCGATGAACCGTTGCCAGATAGTCTGCAGCAAGTGCTGTCGCTTGCAACGCCTGAGGTGATTGGCCAAGATCGAGATGTCCAAGATCATTGACTTCGAGCATGGTTTTGAGGCGCTCAGAGGCTCGTTTCGATTGATACGAATGTTGGCTAACGACAACTGAATCAAGCATGCCGAGCATATGCAAGAGTTCACTGCGCTGCGCATCTTTTGGAGTCAGTACCAGCTCACTAGGATTCCATCGCATGATTTCATCGTAGATCGATGCCCATTTCCCGTCACCACCAAACGAGACTGCCCAAGCCTGCCCTGTCGATGCATCGATCATCGACATCGCCACCTGCTCATCGTGAACCATGAGACTGCAAAGGAGTGCTGAAGCGTCGGAACCGATCAGGGATTCTTCGTAAAGTGAACCCGGCGTATAGATTCGCGTGACAACACGTTCCAGAAGTTTGGCACCTTCACGCAATTCTTCCTCTTGTTCGGCCACAGTTACTTTGTAACCTGCACGCAACATCAGACGAAGGTTCTCTTCCAACTGATGCCAAGGAAAACCAGCCATAGGAATGGGATGCTCAGCATTCTTATCTCTCGAGGTAAGTGCCAGCCCGAGCACATTGGAGCCAACCTCTGCATCATCATGGAACAACTCGTAAAAATCTCCCATTCGGAAGAAAAGAATCGTTCCTGGATTGGCTTCCTTGAGCTCATGGAATTGGTCCATCATGCTCCGTTTTGCCATTGAAACCCCTACCTTGCAGTATGCAGGATTAAGCCTGATGACGAGAGGTGATTAAGGTTCGGAAAAGTCGGTGTCTTACGCTTTCCTCGTATGCATCGCTTTTTCCACCATGAGATACCCTTGGGTGGCGATCATGATGACACCCACGAATATGAAGGCGAAGTTCAGGAATCCACGACCTGATGAGAGGGAGCCTTCGAGGGACAAATCGAGTGAAAGCCGCTGCGCTTGACCTTGTGAATCAAAGCCATGAACGTACAACGAATCTCCTGCAATCACGCCCGATGTTGGGGATACTGAAAGAGGAAAGCCGAGTTTTTTGGTGCTTGTTTGTCCACTATCAACGTCAATGCGAAGCATCGATTCAGAACCACGATCTCCAAACAACCAAACTCGATTGTGTTCTGCTTCATAGACCATCGTTGTCGATACATACGGTAGAACTTGAACCGAGTTTTTCGAAATGATGTAAAATTCTTCATTTGTTGCAGCGACGGCACCTCCGTCTGTGGTGGCGTGAATGGAGTGTATTTCACTCCCATTGCCTATCATTTGCCGGTCAATCTGTGGAGCAGTGGAATTGCCATCATAGTACACATGGGCGAGGACAATCTGAGGCGACGGTGTGGCTGGGCTTTGCGAGGAAGAGGTTTGGATTGCGAGGGTTCCAGCCACCAAGAATGTCGAATCCTCGAGGTAAACGACCTTGTCCCAAATGACGAAGTCTTGGAGAGGAGCACTCGTTGTTAGAAGACCATGCCCGTTCAACCCACGGAGACCAGAGCCTCCGTCCTCGGATGTGATGAGCAATCGGTTGTTCAACAGCGACGTTGTATCAACTGCAATGCCATGAACGCCAAACTCGGAACCGAACGTGTCGCTCAAAATTTGATCGAAGACCATGCCGTCCACATACGTCGAAAGTGTGTTCAGGGATGCTGAAAAGGTAACTATCCCCTCCGAATCGGCCGAAAACAAGGTGACGTTTCCTATCGCAGGGTCGTTCTCAGGCAAAATATCATCAACATCATCAGAACCCATTTGTTGGTACATTTTGAGACCATTCTGCGTCTTTAGAATACCGCTGTGTGCTTCGCTCCAATCTGCGTCGTGGTGATACTCAACGTCGATGAGAAATTCACCCTCCTCAAACACCAAGTCATGGGAAGGATCGGTCCCAAGCACCATGCCTTCAAGCGAACTTGTCCCACCGATGAGGAACCCACCGATAATGACGAAGACAAAAAACAGGCCTATTGCAAGCCATTGGTGCTCTGATTCTTCCTCGAGCAACTTCCTCCAGCCACTCGCCATGAATTCTGCTGTCGTTGAACAATTAAGTTTCTTCCCATCAAGAATCAGCAAAATTGACCATCAATCCAGCATTGGTATCGCATCGGAGGGATGATAAAGGGAGCATCAGTCGGAGGGATGCTTGGAGGACTGAAAATGGCACGTAAGCCCGCATCCATGTATCGCCGTCTCAAGGGACCTGCATATACTCGACGCAAGTATATCGGTGGTGTTCCAAACAACCGTATCCTCGCATACCACTCTGGAAACCGCCGTGCTGCGGAAACAGGTGGGTTCCCGGTTGTCCTTGAACTACGTGCTGACAACAACTGTCAGATTCGACACACTGCTCTTGAAGCAGCCCGTGTTATTTCCAACTCTACGATCCGTAAGGAAGCTGGCGCCCAAGGATACGCTCTCCGTGTCCACACATACCCTCACCACGTCTTGCGAGAGAACAAGCAAGCGACCGGTGCTGGTGCTGACCGTGTTTCCCAAGGTATGCGATGTGCTTTCGGAAAGAATGTCGGAACCGCCGCACGTGTTCGACGAGGTCAGCGAATCATCTCAATCCACTGCAATGCAGCCAACTACCTCACTGCAAAGGACGCACTTCGCAAGGCAGGTATGAAGTTCCCAACACCTACAACAACTCGTGTTGTTCGTGGTGCAGAACACCTCAAAGGACTTGTTTGAACAAGCCGCTCGTGTCCATCGAACGATGGTACGTTTATGCGAATGCTCATTGATGATGAAGTTCTGGAAGGTTTGAGGTGATTTCATGCGAGTTGCAGTTCTCAAGGAAGACAATTGTCAGCCGAAGAAGTGCAATGACGAGTGTTTTCACTACTGTCCACCTGTTCGTAATGGGCAAGAATGCATCGTCATGGATGAGAAGACCGGTAAACCACACATCTCTGAGTCACTTTGCATCGGATGTGGAATCTGCATCAACAAATGCCCACACGATGCCTTGATCATCGAACAATTACCGAGCGAACTCGAAACCGATATGATTCATCGATACAGCTTGAACGGTTTCCGACTGTTTCGACTTCCAACACCGACAAAGGAATCGGTCGTTGGAATTCTTGGCCCAAATGGCATGGGTAAATCGACGGCTTTCAACGCCCTGGCTGGACGAATGACGCCCAACTTGGGCGATTGGTTGGACCAATCTCCTGATTGGAACAACGTTATCGATGCTCTACCGAAAGGCGAACTTCGTGATTTCTTCATCTCCGTCCGAGATGGGGGTATCAAAGTCGCACTCAAGCCACAAAACGTTGATCGTTTGCCAAAGCGCGTTCAAGGCACGGTCGAAGGACTTCTTCGAAAGGTCGATGAACGCAACATGTTCGATGAAATGACGAGTGCCCTCGGCATCTCACATCTTCTTGAACGAACGGTTCAGCAATTGTCAGGAGGTGAACTGCAACGAATGGCCATTTGTGCGACCATTTTGCGAGAGGCAGACGTCTATTTCTTCGACGAACCATCTTCCTACTTGGATATCCATGAACGAATGCGAATTGTTCGAATCATCCAAGAGTTGGCTGAATCAAAACGTGTCATCGTGATTGAACACGATCTTGCTGTGCTTGACGTGCTCGCCGATTTGGTCCACATTGTCTACGGAAAAAAAGGCGCCTTCGGCATCTTTACACCTGCACGTTCAACGAGGACAGCCATCAACGCCTACCTTGACGGATTCCTTGTCGAGGAGAACGTGCGTATTCGTGACAAACCGATTCGATTCCTCAAGCATCATGAGCGAACTGCAGAGAAAGGTAGCGTCGTTGTTCAGTGGGGCGATTTAGGAAAGAAGCTTGGCAATTTCGAATTATCCACCGGCGAAGGTTCCGTACATCGTTCAGAGGTCGTCGGTGTTGTTGGACCAAACGGTACTGGAAAATCAACAATGATCAAGATTCTAGCAGGCGAACATGAGTATGACAATGGCTGGGTAACCAACGAAGCGACCGTGTCCTACAAACCACAACACATCGACGTCGACATGGATTGCACCGTACAGATGTGGCTTGACAGTGAACTCGGGATGCGATGGCGGAGTGGTGAATTCAATGTCAATGTCATTCGGGCATTGGGGGTTGATTCGTTGCTACCAAAGCGTGTCAAGAAGTTGTCTGGTGGAGAGCGACAAGCTGTTTCCATCGCTGTTTGCTTGGGTCGTGAGGCCGATCTGTACCTTCTTGACGAACCATCAGCACACCTTGATGCCAATGCTCGTATGGAGGCTGCGAAGGCCATCCGCCGAACAATGGAAGCCAATGAAAAGTCTGCTTTCGTAATCGATCACGACGTCTATTTCATCGACATTGTCAGTGATTCCTTGCTTGTCTTCGAAGGCGAAGGTGGTGTTCATGGCAAAGCGATGGGCCCTTATTCGCTACGTGATGGAATGAATCGTTTCCTCAACGATGTCAACGTCACCTTCCGAAGAGATCACGACTCAAAGCGACCTCGAATCAACAAGGCTGAGAGCCGGAAAGACCGTGAACAACGGGAAGTTGGGGACTTTTATTCGTTCGATAGCAAGTAAGGCGTCACGAGTTCTAAAGACCATCACCATGAGGACGTGCCATGCCTGTCGGCGTTCCACCAAAGGGAGGACCCCTTGGACGAAGCCGCTCGCGTCTCTCTGCTTCTGGACTGACAACGTACCTACGATGCCCACGTCAATGGTACCTTACCCGCAAGGTAGGACTCTCTTCACCATCTTCGATTGGCCAAGTTACCGGCTTGGTCGTTGAGGATGCTCTTTGTCGAGTTCTGATGCACCGCCCGGGTCCAATGGGTTCATTGGATGAACTACGAACATGGGCGTATGAACACTGCAAAGAAGAGGCTCTGACGGCTTGGCAAGAAGGTGAAAACGCATGGAATGCTCGACTTTGGAAACGAGATGAGTCGGATTGGTCAACGGTCGAAGTCGAAAATTATGAACAAAAAATACGCAACGGCGTGGATTTATTTCTCGAAGAGGTCGAATCTTGTTACCACCAAAATGGCGGCCCGTTTGTTGAACACTATCGTTCAGGGACTCCACCATTCAATGTTCCATCTCCGGCATTGGGCGAGACGCCTTTGTTCCCCGTTCCTGAAAAAGTTCGGTCCTTGCAAGCAAGAGATTGGTCGATCGATCACACATTCAAATGGCAAGAGCAAGGCAAAGACATCCGATGGAATGAGGCTTGGGAGATTGCTCGCCCTTGGTTCAAAGATCCACGTGTGCATCAACCTCAACGGATGTTCCACCCAGAAGGCTGGGCTGCTGGTGAATTGGATCTTGTCCTTCGATGGGATGGAAGAATTCGACTTGTTGATATCAAATCAGGGCACTCTGGTGGAGCGTTTGCAGAGAGTCTCCAACACCAATTGCGGTTTTATGCTTGGCTTTGGTCGAGGACAGGCGAGCAAGGAGAGGTTGCTAACATGGAGGGATGGTACCTCTCAAGCAAGGAACGAATCAAGTATGATGCTCCGAGTGAAGAAGAACTTACTTCGATGGATTTGGAGTTTTTCAACATCAACGAACAGATGAGACGCATGGGCGAGGGAGCTTCACTTCTCCCTGCACATGCTCAAAACAACACAGCCGACCACCTGCATGCATGTTCTGGTGAAGCAGCAGGTTGTGGATGGTGCAGTGTTGCCACGGACAACCTCCAAACCTCTGGACCAATGAACGAAGCGACTCGTGAATCAATGATGCAAGGTATTGAGATTCAAGCACCGTGCATGCCATTTGCTGATATTCCTTCCCGGGTCGATGTCTCAGGGGAGCTTATTGCCCAATGGGGGCCATTGCCGAATCACTTCAACGAACCAGTCTTAGGAGCGATGATGAAAGCCGGAGAGGCAACCATCGCCATCGAGGAGGCAGAGCCTGGAGCCTTTTCCCATTTGCATGAATCCAGTGAAACGAAGGTTGTCATCAAAAATGCTTTACCAGGAGTTTGGAGAGATCAACCTCGACTCTACGTTGATGGCCATTCGGAGATTGTTCCACAATCCGATTCTGTCGAGCCAAGCACACGCATTGGATTGCTACGAACACGAGCCAATGTCGAAGGATTGGTCTTGTCCATTCGACAACAAAGCGGGATGCGACTTGATGGACGCCCATGGTCGATGCTCGCATTCCACCTCTGGGATGGAAGCCACGTTGTCGAAGTCGTCGCCTTCGGTTCTGCCATTAGTGAGCGACTACTTTCGCTTCAGCCAGGTGAGAAAATTCGCCTCATAGGAGCAGAACTTGGCTGGCGTGCAGGACTTGTGCAACTCCGCATCGATGTCCGAAAAACCCGTATTGAACTCTCGGGTCCATCATTCGCATCCAAGGGTATTTGAGGGGTCGGTCTCAGTCGGTATTCTATGCCTGTACGATTGCCGGATGCAGACCAGGATTTTATTGGACCATACAACCGACTTTCTGCAAGTCAAGTCAATACATGGAAGGCTTGTCCACGCCTGTGGTTTTACGAAAAAGTGCGTCGGTTCGTGATGCCGCAAATACCAATTTTGTTTGTTGGTCGAGCTGTGGAAGAGGCCATTTGCAAGACATTGAAAGAAACACCGGCATTGATCGTAGAGGCGGCCCCAGCTGACATTTATGCTGAAACACCGCTCGATGCCAATGGACGGCCGGATCGAGGATATGAACAAGGGTGGCCAGCGGAACAGTTGCTCGTCCTTCCTGAATCCAAGTGGCCAACGGATATCGAATCGCTCCAACATTGGGCGAATCAACGCGTTCGCTCTCACCTTACCGTTTGTTTAGAGAACATGCGTGTCGAGTGGTTCAAACACGATCGGAAAGCAGGGGATTGGGATGAGGATGTCGACGTTGAACGATGCGCCATAATGGCGCTAAATGGCATCAATATGCACATGTCAGAAGTCAAGGCTTGTCTCGAGTCGGTATCTGATGAGGAGCTCAATTCTTGGCGACAAGGAAGCCGTGATTATTGGCCTGCACCCGATGGACGAGGTTATGCAATGGATGGGCACCCACTTGCTCAAACAGGCTCAATTTCGTTGATTGAAGCATGGGAGATTGCTCGGCCATGGTTCGTAGATCCTGATGCCAAACCCTTCATGATGAATGCGGTTCACCCTGAACACTGGTTTCAAGGCGAATACGATCTCGTATATCGCTGGGGAGGGCAGAATAAAATCGTCGACATCAAAGCATCACTTGGAAACTCAGATCGCTCTGGCGATTATGTTGAACAAATGCGTATGTATGCCTACCTTTGGTGGAGCACGCACAATAAACAACGCATTGATGCTCTTGAAATCTGGTACCTTGCTGCTGATGCCATCAAAACAATTGATGTTCCATCCGATTCTGAGTTGGAAACCATCGGAGAAGAATTGAAGGCGTTATGGTCTGAGTTACGTGAAGAAACGCCATCCATTGAGCGATGTCCTCCTCAACCTGCACCAATGCGCTCGTTTGGCCCAGGCGGTGTTCTTTCCGATGAGACCCCCGATTTGACGCGCTGTCAGCGTTGCGATTGGTCGCATGTCTGTCCAACGGGAGGATTTGACAAGGAACATCCAGATGGAGGCACGTACCACTTGCCCGGCATGGTTGCAGAAACAGAAAGCACTCCATTGAACGACATCAAAACACGGCATACCGTGACAGGACTAGTTCACGCTGTTATTCGTGGCAATCAACCTCGAATCACCATTGCAGAAGGGAATTCAGCCTTTGCAGACGTGCAAATCAAAGCCTCTGTACATACAGATGGAGGTCCAACAATGCCTGAAGATTTGAAAAAAGGAGAACTGGTTTGTGTTGAAAATGCCTTTTTCCAAATCAATTACAAAGGTGCACTCATCCTCAAAGTCGATCCGTTTGCTCGTGTTGTTCGATTGCAAGAAGGAGATGATGAGATTTCACTTCACACGCCTCGTGCACGTTGGAACGTTGCAGGAACTGTGGTCTATAGAACAGAAAAGAGAGGACGTTCAGCACGCGGTGATTGGTGTCGCCAAGGACTGATGCTGATGGATGATTCAGGCTCATTGAAGATTGAGGGTTGGCAAGCAGACTGGGGTCCGCAATACGAAATGCTCGAGCCAGGGAATCGCGTTGTAATCACAAACATTGGCATCGATGGATGGGCTGCTCTGGATCGTGGAGAAATGTACCGAGCATCACGTCTCCACATACTCCACGATTAACCGCCAGATGATACTGTGGTCACAAGAAGTTTGAGATCAGAATTCAAGATTGTGCTGTGTGGCAAAATTCGATCTTCGAAACTGACAACAACTGTCGATGGCAGGATTCCTGCTGCTTCGAGCGCCTGACGGATGGACGAACCGTCATCCACCTCAAGCGTACAGTTGTGATCTCGTCCATGGAAGGTGACGTGCATGAAGTACCCTGTGAAGCATCACGCTTATGACGGTGGCGCACAGGCAGCAAACAAGCCGAGATCGCATAGCCCGGTATTGCGGTGGATTCGAAATCCACTGTCCCTTGGACGCGGGGGTTCAAATCCCTCTCTCGGCGCTCAAATGTAGAACGCATCTGGTTCTTCCATGAGTTCTCGAACATGATCCGTACTGGCATTTGGAGCCAATTCGTTCAGTTTTGCAAGCAAAGCAGATGTGGCATCTTCAGGAAGTCGAACATCAAGATTCCAACCATCGTAAAGGAACTTCAGGAGACGAATAGAAGCGTGAACGTCTCCACTTGCACCAACCGTCGTTGCCATGGCGCAAACCGAGGACAATCCAAACATTGGTGCTAGGGATGCCATGAGAGCAGACATACCAATTGCACCACCGGATGGTTGGTCCCGTCGAACATCAATACCACGCTCTTCCAGGTTCACTCGATGAGGTGAAGACGTTGCAACTGCAAAGACTTCTTTGACATCGGGAGCGGACATCAAGCCAGCAAGAACGATGATTTCTTTGACCCCCGAATCCGAGAGATGTTTCAACAATTCAGTTGTAAAGTCGTACTGTTGGAACGATTCGCTCGGTTGACCTCGTCCAGTAATGGTCAAAATTGAGGCCCCTCCCTCGAGTTCGATCCGTTTGACGACAAGGTGTGGAGGCGCAAGCAAACCATCCTCATCGAGTCGGGCAAGTGGAGTGAGACCTGGATGAATGAAGCGTGCAATTGGTGTTGCTTCATTGGCTTCATTCAGCAATTCAACAGCATTCTTTCCAACATCTCCAACACCAGGTAAAGCAAAGAGAACGAGGTCTGCACTTCCGAATCCATCCTCATCCAAAACATCGACCATGAGTGTCATGAATCTCCTACCCTTGTATTAAAGGGTATAATGTTTGAGAACAAACGAAGCCAAAGAGGTTCATTCTTCTTCTTGTTGGCCAGCACCACTTCGCATTTCTTCCAAAGAAGGAAGTGTAGGGATGGTTTTTGACCAATCAGGAGATTCAACATTGTTGAGTTGCCGGCGAATGTTGGCTCGATGATCTTCTGGAGACCACTTCAGCGGTGCAGCAGCTTGTGCCTTACCACCACATTGAGGACAGGTGGTTTCCAAACACCAGGCGCCACAATCGACGCATTGTTGAAGCAGTTGGCGAGGCATTCAGATCACTCTCGGTAAGAATCCGCAGTTCCACCTGCTTCTTCAATCACTGAAACAACCGCTGCAATCGAAGCAGTCCACGTGTCTTCTGCAGTCTTGAAATCCGGGGCACGGAGTTCGATTCTGTATTCTGGAGCCCCGTCATAGTAGCAATTCACTTCGATTTCTTCTTCGGGAGAAGAATTCTTCTCAGCCGCAACAAGTGCATCTCTGATGGTTTCTACACCGTTACTGGTTTCGACTTTCAAGGTTAGAATTCCACGAATTTCGACATAAGGAGGAATGATGTTCTCGACTGCAAGTTCAATGAAGGGTTGAATCCAGTCGCCTTCGAAACCGGCATCAACAATTGAGCCTTCATGCATTGCTGCCTCTTCAAAGGCTCCATAAAGCGTTTCAAACACTTGCATTAATTCTGTTTGAAGCTCGGCCGCAAAATCTGTTTCCCACTTCTGGGATTCTGAAAGGACTTTGAACAATTGAAGAGCACGTTGCTCGTTCTTCCATTGCTGCAAACGGTCACGTCGGCGCTCCTCTGAAACCGATTTCAACGAGAGCTTTAGGGAACTGCCATCGCGGCGGCTTGGCATGACTTTGCACACCAAACGCTGTCCTTCACGAACGAATCGACGGATGTTCTTGATCCAACCACTTGCTATTTCGCCAATGAAAATGAATCCATCAACACCTTCGTACTCATCAAGCGATACGTCAGCCCCGTTTTGCTTGACGCTGTGTACTGTAACGACGACGAGTTCGCCCTCTTCAGGGTAGATGAGGTCGGTTTTCGACATGGAGGCTCAGCCTCCTCATTCCATTGTTTCGAGAACAGTACAGCCGACGAGGTTCGCTTTCCCGCCAGATGGGTTTGTCAACGTAGCGCCGCAGACATCACAAGAGATGACGGTGGTCGCACGTGAGAAGATCACGGTTTCATTACCGCAGTCCTTGCATGAAACTTTCATAAATTGGCCTACCATTCTTTTCACCTCATCGATCTACTAGTTCGAACTTCTTGGCTCGCTTGCACGGTGCGTAGTGAGCCTTTCCAGTTTCAGTGCAACGGTAGAGAATGTTGACACGCTTGGTTGGCTTTTCTCGGCCATCCGGCTTTGGACGTGGGAAACCTCGGTACCCACGCATGACCTTTCGGAAACGTCGCTGACCCCAGCGAAGTTCCGAAGCTCGCTTTTTCTTGACACGCTCGACTGTGTGGAGCGTGTGCTTACCAGCAGACGGACTGTAGCGCTTGATTTGACGTGGCATCTTTACCATGGTCATCACCTGAACAGTTTGGCGACCATCGTCGGGTATTTATTGATGTCGTAGCATGACTCCACTTCAAACGATGCCACAAAAAGCAGATTTACAGCGATATTCATAAATCGAGCGGTATGAAAGACACATATGGAAAACGAACTCAAAGTCGCACTCCTACTTTGGGCGCCTCTGGGTTTGGTGTTTGTATCCTTCGGGCTTCAATTCAGGAAAAATTCCGGGGCACAAAAATTTGGCAAAGTGATTGGGGGCGTAGGGATTCTTCTCTTCAGCGTTTCTTTCCTTACCGTTCCGTCTTCTCCTTCTGCAGCATCAAGTGCCTTGTTTGTTAGTGTACTACCATCGACAACCCTAATGTTTCTTGGACTATACATCGCGTTGTTTTCAGGAGACGTACCTGTTCGGAGATTCTCTCCAAAGTTCCGCCCACTCGGCCTGTTGATGTTTGTTGTTGGCTTTGCTTTGCTCGAAGCCATGCACTGGAACAGAAGCGATTGGCTTCCATCGACAATGTGGGATGGCGAAACAAATCGATTTTGGATGATTTTCAAACCCACATTCCTTCTTGCGATGAGCAGTTTTCTTCTCGCAGGTGGTTATTTGGTCAACCTTATTGGCCAACGTATCAATCAAACCTCTCGAGTTTTATATCTCACAGGAGGATTCTCTTTTCTTCTTCTCGTCATCAGTGTATTTGTTGATGGTTCCGAAACGATGTCCGAAGAATTCCACACATCGGTCTTGTATGCTGCAAGCGATCTACTTGGTTTCCTTGCCGGCATCGGTTTGACCATAATTTGCTTCAGCCTTGCGATTTGGCAATTTGAGCGCAAACGTCCAGGACTTGACAAACTCCCTCCCCCAAATTCGGAACAACTCACACAAGCAGCGAACATCATCAAAAACAACCTCAGAGGTGATGATGATGAGTAATCGCATAGGAACAAGAAACTTCATTGTTGCTGGATTACTGTTCCTACTTCCGATCATTGCCATGATCATTCTCGCAGGTAACTCGTCCTACGATACGGAGCGTGGCCTAACCCGATTCCTGAATGCGTTTCTCACATCGTACACGATTGCTTCCGTGTTCCTTGTCGTCAACATGTTCCGATATTCGAAGAGTCGAAAGGAACCTACTGCCCCATGGATTTCGATGGTGTATGCAGCCGTTCTCGGTATCTTTGTCACACTGATGCTGACAACTCAAGGCGGGTTCTTGATGGAGGAAAATGGTTCACAGCGAGCTCAAATTCTTTACAACATTATTCACTTTATCGTCGCAAGCATGGCCATTCTTATCGCTGTTGGCATCATGATTTTGCTTTCTTTTGTGAACCTTGAATCCAAGGACGGCGATTTCTGATCAAATCCCGAGCCATAGCCCATCGTTGACTTCATAAGGAGGAGGTAGGTGGCGAGGATATCGAGGTGAGCATATGTCAAAGGGTACACCATCCATGGGTCGTCGTCAAAAGACAACACATATCCGCTGCCGACGCTGTGGACGAAACGCATATCACAAGCAAAAGAGCGTCTGTGCTTCTTGTGGATATGGCAAGACTGCTCGCATGCGCACCTACAGTTGGAACAAGAAATCCCACCGACCCAAGGCCTAAGCAAATTTAGGGGGAAGGAATACAAAGGCGGCGCGACTGTCCGCAACAAAGGGACTCACATGTGCGGCATCATCGGCATCGTTGGGAGACTTGGTTCAAACGTGAACCAAGCATTGTATGATGGCCTCACCGTCCTTCAGCATCGTGGCCAAGATGCGGCAGGTATCGTTACAGAACAGAATGAGAAATTCAATCTCCGCAAAGGGAACGGCCTCGTATCAGATGTCTTTTTCAAACGACACATGCAGAAGTTGCTTGGCCACATCGGCATTGGCCATGTACGATATCCTACAGCTGGATCGTCTTCAACTGCGGAAGCCCAACCTTTCTACGTCAATTCGCCTTATGGCCTGGCACTTGCACACAATGGGAACCTCACCAACAGCGGCGATATTGCTCAACAACTGATTGTACAACATCGACGTCACGTCAACACAACCAGTGACTCTGAAGTGCTCTTGAACCATCTTGCGGTTCAACTCGATGTTTCGGGCAATCAAATGAACATCAATGGGGAACCGTTTCTTGACGTTGACAACTTCTTCAATGCGATCAAGAACGTGAATGCAACAGTCCGTGGAGGATATGCCTGTGTCGGTCTTGTCAACGGATACGGATTGTTTGCATTCCGCGACCCCCATGGCATCCGCCCACTAATCTACGGGAAGAGAGACTACGAAGGCGGTACTGAGTGGGTCGTTGCAAGTGAATCCGCTGCTATCACTGCGCTTGGATTCGAGGTCGTCGCAGATGTGCAACCTGGAGAAGCCATTTTCATCTCAACCTCAGGCCATTTGTTTACCAAACAATGTGCAGAAAAGAAGCCCTTCACTCCATGTATTTTCGAACATGTCTACTTCGCTCGTCCAGATTCCACCATCGATGGAATCTCCGTTTACCAGGCTCGACTGAACCAAGGTCGAAGGCTTGCTGAACGTGTCCTTGAGGACTGGCCTGATCATGACATTGATGCTGTCATTCCTGTCCCTGATTCTGGGCGCATTTCAGCCATTCAAATGGCAAACACACTGAACGTACCTTATCGGGAAGGATTCGTCAAGAATCGCTATGTTGGACGCACGTTCATCATGCCTGGACAAGAAATGCGAATGAAGTCTGTGCGGAGAAAGCTCAACGCTATCCCTCGAGAATTTGAAGGCAAGAACGTTCTTCTTGTCGACGATTCAATAGTTCGTGGAACGACGAGCGCTCAGATCATCGACATGGCAAGAGAAGTTGGTGCAAAAAAGGTCTATTTCGCTTCTGCAGCACCACCGGTTCGCCATCCAAACGTCTACGGGATTGACATGCCAGCGGTTGACGAGTTCATCGCTGATGGAAAGTCCATTGAAGAAATCAACACCACAATCGGTTCGGACAAACTTTTCTATCAACGACTTGATGATTTGGAAGAAGTGACTCGTCACAAAGAGACCAACATCGACGGTTTCGACAGCTCTTGTTTCAATGGCAACTATGTTACAGGTGATATCGATCAGGCCTATCTTGACCGATTGCAAGCAGAACGAAATGATGCATCAAAGCAAGAGAAACTTGCTGAAGATGAACAAGGAATTGATTTACACAATCATCAGTCTTGAATAAATTCAAGACGATTTGAAACGTCTTATTGCCACTTCTGCCAAGATGTGTTCGAGTAAGCCGTACGATAGTACCAGACGCCTCCATTCTGAGGCCATTCCAACCATTCGTATCCATCATCTTGGACAGCACCAACCGCATTGATTGGTGGTAGAACCTCCCCGGATTGCTGAGGTTCTGAAGGTGTTCCAGCGACATGGTTTGAATCGCTCATCGCCAATTTTTCTTGAAGAAGTTTCGTACGATCTTCTGAATCTATGGAGCCTGCGAGGCCAAAATATGCATCGTTGTGTGCAATCTGGTACAATTCGCGAGACGATGAGGCGAGTAGATCTTCAATCAGCGTGAAGAGTTTCTCACGCGTTTGTTTTTTGATCTCATTGTTCGTGTACCGTCCAGTCAAATCGCCTTTCAATTGATTCAATTCTTCTACGAGTTCTTGTGGATTATCGAAATACGCTTGAACGATTGATTGCAAGTATGTGAGCTCGTTTCGCTCTTCCTTCGTCAATTTCGAGTTCTTGCGCAGAACCTGAACCCAACGGAAAGCATCAGGAAGCAATGCTGTTGCTACATTCGTCTGAAGCAGTGTAAACAATGCAAGCAAGACCGCACTAACTCCCAGCGTTGTTGTCACCGTGTCACTACTTGAGAAGAAGGATTGCGCTTCAGATGTAGATTCATCATCACCTTCTGATTGTTGAACTTCACAGCCAAAGGCATCAACGGTCGTTCCTTCAGGTGTTCCTGGACACGTGTCATCAAGGTCTGAAACACCATCGCCATCCGTATCAATCGCCATGAGTTGGGCATCACTGCAGCCAACTTCAGAAACAGATTGCCCTAATTCTGTTTCAGGACATTCATCAACCGAATCGAGAATACCATCACCATCCGTATCATCCAAACATCCATCGCCATTGAGATCGAGTTCGGTTGCATTCTCCTCAGGGCATTGGTCGTAGACATCTTCGACTCCGTCCCCATCGGAATCGGTTTGGACGACACATCCGGTCTCATCGACGACATCCGTCGCTGAACTGTTGGGACAATCGTCGATTGTATCGTCAACGCCATCTCCATCAGAGTCTGCCGAACGATTACCATCATTCGGGAAGGCATCCGCGTTATCACCGACACCGTCACCATCGGAATCAACACTCTCTGTAGCATCGTTCGGGAATGCATCAGCGTTGTCACCTACCCCATCGCCATCTGAGTCCGATGATTCTGTTGCATCGTTCGGGAATGCATCTGTGTTGTCGCCAACACCGTCACCATCGGAATCAAATTGCTCGAAGGCATTCATTGGGAACATATCGGCATTATCGCCAACGCCATCACCATCCGTATCCTTCGTTTCGGTTGCATCGTTGGGGAATTCGTCGGAATTATCACCAATACCATCACCGTCAGAATCCAATGTCTCAAATGCATTCTGCGGGAATGCGTCTGCGTTGTCACCGACGCCATCACCATCTGAGTCGGTTGTTTCAGTTGCGTCGTTCGGGAACGCGTCAGCATTGTCTCCAACGCCATCACCATCGCTGTCCAACCACTCATTCACATCGTTCGGGAAGGCATCCCCATCGTTGCTGTAACCATCACCATCGTCGTCTGGACAGCCGTTTACATCCTGCGAAGATGTACCTGCAACCTCCTCACAATCATCGCTGGCATTGGGAACACCATCCCCATCCAAATCATTTTGATCGATGAATTCGAATGTTGAGGACAGTTGATGCTCAACACCTTCGTAGTCAACGAGTGACACCGTGACAGTACCTGGGGTTGCGACTGCGGGTGTCGTAAACCGAATTGTTTCATCGTTAAGCACTTCAGCTGTAACCGAGCCAAGTTGACCGAACTTGACTGTAATCTCATTTGTTACAGTCACCCCGGTTGGTTTTGTCGCATAGCGGAGTACGCCATTTGTCTCATCGGTATATGCAACATGGATCGTACCATCGTCAATGACAATCGAATTTGACTCACCTGTGCCATCCCCTACGCTACCGCCATTCTCGATGGTACTGACCTGCCAGTTCGGCGATGATGGATTCAGTGTGGCATACTTCAATTTCCAACCGTCCCAAGACCGGTAAACAATGTGGGGATCACCAGCTGCATCGATGGCAATGGAAGGATTTCGACCAGTATCTCCTGATGAATCAACTACCTCAGTATTCCATGCCCCATTTGGAATGCCCGTTGAATAGCGCAAATCGTCGTTGTCGCTGTCGTAATGAGCGATGTGGAATTGGCCTTGATGATCCATGGCTAGCGAGCTGTAGTAACCTGGATAGGCGATGTTGTACCCTCCACTATCTGGTGCATAGGTAATCCAAGAACCGCTTTTGTTTGTTGCAAATTTCAACTTGGATTGGCCTCGATCTTGGTAAGCAATGTAGGCGTTGTCGTTCTCATCAATGATGATGGCCGAGTCACAACCCTTGTTGCTCCCTGAATCGATGGAATTTGTTGTCCATCCACTTCCATCAAACGATGCAAGGCGAAGCCCATTGCCACAGTATGAGCCACTGGCAACGAAAGAAATGTGCGGATGATTATTCGAATCGAGGGCAATCCCTACCGGCCCAACCTTTGCGCTTGCCGAGACTTGCGCTGAAGTCCATGAAGATCCATCGTAATGCATGTACACCACCTTGTTGGTGTTCGTTGAATAAGCAGCATGGAGTTCATCGTTATCATCAATCACCATGTGCGTATCCCAACAATAACTCCCTTCGCAGTTTTTGATGGCAGTTGGTGTCCAAGAAGAGCCATCGAAGACACTGTGCGTGAATGCGTAGCCATCGCCACTCGCATGAACGATGTGCACGTGACCATTTGAGTCGATTGCCATCGCATTTTCATGCCCTGCCTCATTTCCGAAGTCTGCGGTCGTCTTTGTCCATTGATGATTTATCCCATCGTACGTCACATTCGTGTCATCGAGGGCCGAGAATCCACTTCCAGTAATGGTAATTTCCTCGCCACCTGTGATCCATCCAGAGGTGGAGGAAAGCGTTGTATCAATCGGACTGGATGATTGAATGTTATCACTATCTTCGTCCAACGTAGTCGGATGGTTGAAGATTGGAGACATGGCCATCAAGAGAAATACAATGGCCACAAACCATTCACGCATAATAAAAGCCCTACTGCGTCATAAAAAATGCTTTTGTATCAATCGTGTAACAAATGGATTGAACGATTGACACATGAGCATATAACTGGTGATTGTTTGTGGCAAGCATGGTCGAAACGCTTCCAGTGATTGATGCACTCCATCAGAAATCGAGCGTAACTGCAATTGCGTTGCACCCGACATCTGGCCACTTGCTGATTGGAAACACGGATGGGTTGGTTCAGTGCGTTGATGTGAGAAGTGATGCAAAAGATGTTTTGTCGAAAATTCATGTCAACTCAAAAATTATTGGACTTGCGTGGAGCACAAACAAGATCGTCATCTTGGATGAAACCAATGGATTGCACGTCTATTCAATGGATGCTGAAGAGATTTGGAGATCCGAATTCGATGCAGGAGGAGCACAGTTATCCGTGGGTAAGCAAATCCTTGCTCTTGATGGAATTGGCACACTCCGGCAATACACATTGGATGGTCAGGAGTACAGCATGGTTCAGAGAGATGTTCGTTCCTTTGCGACGAGCAATGATTCAACGTTCTTGATTCTTGAAAACCAAACAGTTGCAAAAACAGATGATCAACTCAACATTGTTTTCCACCGAACCCAACGTGGCGAAATTGGAGAAGACATCGTTGCTGCTGGAGCAGGTTCAGGCCAAACATGGTTTGTCGCACGGGAGGGGCACGCACTCGTACCCGGTGAAGAAGAGGCTCTCGAGTTGGAAATTTATGCGAATGCGAGCCTGCTTCATCGTCGAGAGTTGAACGGACGTTTGAAAGCAACAGCGGTGGATGCATTAAGCCTCTATTTGGGATTGGACAATGGCGATTTACTCTCATTAAACGGTGAACACCTTGACGACTTGATTTCCTTCGATTATCCAATCCAATCCCTACACCTCAATGGATCAACCCTCATCATCGGAACATGGTTCTACATCTATGGATTCGATATTGAAACCAAGACCATCATTTGGCAAGTTGAGCACAAAGGCATGGTTGAAGGAGTGGAGATTGATGATGCAGGTCGTATGGCATTCTTTGGCGAAGATCAAAACGACTGGACTGGAGCTGAACCTGTTGGCATTTGCGATGTAAATCAAGAACGAATTGAGGTCGATCCATCGTTCCTTCAAGGTTGGTTTGAGGAAGAGATGATTGAGGTGGAAACCAATCCAGAAATTGTCTATAGAAATGTAGATGACTTTACGAACCTCCTTTCAGAGGAAGAGCAAGAATCCTACAACCAGAGCATGCAAGATCTCGAAATTGGTCTTGATTCGCTTACGGCTGCGATGAACGAAGAGATTTCGAATCAATCATTCGATGATACAGAGGATGACCTCGATGACTTGCTTCAATTTCTGCATGAGGATGCTGATGAAGTCCTTCTTCCAAAAGCAAATGCAGGAGAGAACCAGGCCATTCGTCTACATGATGCAGAAACTGCAATTGTCACATTGGATGGTTCGCAATCTTCTGATCCACAGGACCGAATCCAGTCATGGTCATGGTTGGATGGGACTGGGCGTGAAATTTCAAATGAAGCCAAGGTACGTGTAAAACTTTCACCAGGTATCCATCAGTTCGAGCTGAGGGTGTTCGATTCTGAAGGAGGCATGACCTCGGATTCGCTTCAG
>CALDQY010000233.1 GCA_937911445.1 uncultured Rhodobiaceae bacterium
AGAAACTCTCAGTCATGGACTATCTCGCTGAGACATTGCATGTTGGTGACGTTGGTCTTGCCTCGTTTTACAGTGCAGGTAAAATCCATCAACCGTCTGGAATTTATGAAGATGGTTCCTCAAAGAAGTACACGCAGTGGTCCGAAGAAACTGCTTGGAACCCCTTCGCCTACACCTACGTTGGTGTCGCTCTGACACCTTCGATGTTCGCTATTGGTTGGTTCATGAAGACTCGAGTAGCGTTCCTAGTTAATCTCGGTACGCTCGTAGGATGGTTCTTCCTTGTTCCACTCGCTGTGTTTGCAAACTTCCCTGTTTATGATGCAACCATGCAAGCCAACGTCCCTATCCAGGCCTACGCAAGTGAAGGTGGTCAAGCATTGCAAATGATCGCTTTCTCCAAGACCGTTCGAACCATTGCTATTGGTTCGATTGTCGGAGGCGGAATGTTTGGATTGGCCAAGATGTGGCGAACCTTTGCGAACATCTTCAAAGACATTGGTGCAGCGTTCAAGGGCGAAGGATCACAAGAATACATGGAGGGTAAAGGCTGGTATGAATGGCCGCTCATGCACATTCCAATTTTTATGGGACTGACCTTCTTGTCCATGATTCTCATCTTCTGGGTCGGAGGTTTCCCAATCGCTGCTGCGATCATCTTTGCAACAGTTCTCATCATGACGACGTTCCTTCTTGGAGCCATCGCAGTACGCGTCATGGGTGAGACAGGTATTGAACCGGTTTCAGGAACCTCATTCATTGTTCTCCTCATGCTGTTGGGAATCTTCCTCAACTTCGATCAAGCACTCGGTTTGAACAAACAAGATGCAGTTCTGCTCGGTCTCGTTGGAACCACCGTCTTCGGTTCAGCAATCTCCATGTCTGGTACGGTCATTGGTGATTACAAGAACAGTCTCTACATCGGTAACCGACCATACCACATTTCGAAAGGGAACATCATGGGTGTTGTTCCCGGTGCCATCATTGGTGCAGCGGTTGCTATCTTCCTCTCGATTCAACTTGCAGAAGGTCGAATTGATTTGATTGCTCCACAGGCCAACGCCTTCGCAACCTTCTCGGTTATCTTCGCTGAAGGACAAGGTGACTTGACGCTCCTAGCACTTGGTTTCCTCTTGGGAATGTTCGTCGAGTGGGTAACTGGTATGGGCACATCGTTCGGTCTCGGAATGTATCTTGATGTTCCCCACACGCTTCCAATGCTCATTGGTGGTTACAGCCGCGACAAGTGGGAAGAAAAGAAGCTCAAACCGAAGATTGAGGCAATCAAGGCAGAAGAAGGAGCGACAGCCGCCGAAAAGAGGCGTGCTCTCATTCTCCTCAGCACCTTCATGGTCGCTGCAGGTCTCTTGACGGGTGAAGCCTTCTTCGGAACGGAGTCGAGTATTCTCTCGTTCATTGATACGCTGGTTCCAGATCCGAATGCCACAGGTTGGTACATTGGTCGTATGGCTGGATTTGTTGGGCTGAATGTCGGTATCGGTTGGATTATCTATGCTCTGTTCAAGCGAGCAGGCGTCATTGGCGCTCCTCCAGTCATGGATGCTGAACTGGTCAAAGAGTCGTGACCGCCATGCGTGGTGGCTCTGTCCCAGCACATGTCTGGCTGGTTCTCGGAGTGGCGATATGTGGCGTTTCCAGTGCTGGAGCCATCTTCACGCATGTGGATGAGATCGACCCATTGTTGCGTGCATCCTGGCGCTTGCAACTGACTGCATTGATTCTTGCACCACTGGCTATTTTGCAACTCTATGAGATCGATCATGAGGTGAAATCGAAACTCTGGAGCGTATCAACAGCGAAAATCATCCTTGCCAGTGGTGTATTCTTGGCTCTCCATTTCGGTTTCTGGGTCACTTCGCTCGACTATACCTCTCTGACTCACTCGTTGTTGTTCGTGACTGCTCATCCGTTGGTTATTCTGATCGGTATGTTTCTCTTCGTTCGGAAACCAAACCGATTGGAATTGATTGGCGGAATTGCTGCTTTTACGGGTGCTGCGATTTCAATGCTCGATGCAGGTGATGTCCAAGGTGACCGTTCTGTCACCTTTTTTGGTGATCAATTGGCATTCTTCGGTGCAGTCTTTGTCGTGGGTTACATCGTCTGTGGACGGATACTTCGAGAATGGATGCCTCTGTTCCTCTATGCGTTTCCTGTAACCCTCATTGGTGGACTCCTTTTGCTTCCTGCTTCTTGGCTGCTCGAGGACGGTTTTTCTGAATTCGGAGCCTTCGGGTACTTCGGACACCAAACGCTGGTTTGGTTTGTTTTGTTGGCATTCATTGCAGGAATTCTAGGTCATACCGGACTCAATTACTGCCTCAAATATGTCTCGCCCTTGTTGATTTCAATCAGTGTCCCACTCGAGCCAGTGCTTGGTTCATTGATTGGATGGATGTTCTTTTCAACTGGTATTCCTGGCCTTTGGACTTGGATTGGTGGCCCAATTTTGATGCTCGGCATTGTTTCAATCATCTATGGAGAACATCTCACCAATCAAACATCCCTTGATAACGAAGACCGCGTAGTGGAGGCTGAATGATGGATACAAAATGGGTTTTGATGACCAACGATGATGGAATCGATGCTCCTGGCTTTGAGTTGCTTGTCAAAGCCATGAACAAAGCAGGTATTCCACTTGTGGCATTCGCTCCATCTGGAAACAAATCTGCTTGCAGTATGCAATTGAATCTGGGTAAACCCATCGATCTCCACAACCGGAACGAGTTGATTCAACAATGGGACCTTGATGAATCGGTTGGCGTGCATCTGTTTGCCCTTGATGGTACGCCATGTGATACAATGATTGTTGCCCTTGATGGAGGTCTCAATCATGTCCTGCCCGACATTCAACCATCCTTGGTTCTCTCGGGTGTCAACCTTGGTCCAAACCTATCACAAGATTCCTATCACAGTGGGACTATGGGAGCCGCTCGAGAAGCAGGCCTGTATGGCATTCCTGCGATTGCAAGCTCGTATACATCGTTCGATTCTGAGGGTATGGAGGTCGGTATTGATGCAACCGTCGAACTTGTTCAACGGGTCCTACCTTTGGTACCGAAGACCCCAGAAAACCTCTGTCGCCCCCACATCGACCTAAACGCTGAACATGTTTCCTCTTGGCCAAATACTGCCCCAGATCGCTCATCATCTAAAGCAGATCAACAACTTATGAGCGCTTTCAAAAATGGAGAACTTATGATCAATCTGAATGTTCCACCTGAATGGAACGGCTCGTACCAAACCACACGATTGGGTATGCGTTGGTACAGAAACGCTGTACAATTCTCGGAAGGAAAAGCTGGTTCTGTTGAATCTACGTTCACAATCGGTGCTGCCTACATCGACAATGAAACTGTTGAAAACGGTGATTGCGATGCTGTTGGTTCAGGGATTGCAAGCATTTCCTCACTTCCAACGTGGCCACAGACACATCCGCTCGCTCTTGATGATGCCTTGCTTGCACACGCACTCCGTTCGGATGAGACAGGGCATCCAATGTGGTTCAAAGGTTGAGTTCAACACCTTCATCCAGTAAGAAATGACAGATTGCAATGGCATGGTGCCCCTGCAACCACGTCGAGCCGAGGGAACGAGGAATTCCTTGATCTGTATCCAACGGTTGGTCATCGGAGAGAAGGAATACAATGGAATCCTCAGTAGGAGTTGACTGCATCGGAATGGTACTGTTCTCGTTCCACAATCGCTCTGCATCAGCATCGAGTCGAACCGTAAC
>CALDQY010000234.1 GCA_937911445.1 uncultured Rhodobiaceae bacterium
GGGGTCAACCGGCCGGCCATGAGCGCCCTTCCTGCCCATATCTTTGCTGACCTCTTTGCAACACGGTTTGTTGTTGGCTCAGGCTCCTCTGGCTTATCCTTGCCTGAGAATTTCCTCAACCAGCCACGCACACCCAAGCCTGCATCAGCAATTTTTCTGAGTTTGTCCACATCGTACCTGTCAATTGCTTTCAACATCCGTCGGACTCTGAAGATACGAAGCAAATCCAGCATAATCCAAACAGAAACCAACATCGAAAGCAGTACGATTCCGAAAACGGAGACCTCGTCCCAAGATTGCCAGCCAATTGGGTCAAGCAACAATCGAAGCATCAATACGACAAACGGTGGAATCATGAATGCGAGAATTTCGTTAACTGCCAAGATTCCAAAACCTCTTACTGGAAGTTCACGCAGTTGCTTGAGCGCCCAACCAGTGTGTGGTGCAAGCTTTTTGATTGCCTTTCGAAATGGAAGCACCAAGAACAGAATTCTAAGCAACAATGGCACCCAGATGATGAACAAGACGTATGCTGACCACGGTCCATCGGGAGGAAACTCCGGAAGTGCAAGAGGTTCCGCCATGATTCAAGCAGGTGTTTTCACGTTTTCAAGACACCCCAAGACTCAAGAGAATGACGTCCAACATTCGACTCATGTCGGGGGACTTGATCGATTCGGATATCCGAGTTGCGAAGACGCTTCCGTCGAAATACTATACCGATGAGAAGTGGTTTCGTAAAATCCTCAAGAGCTTCAAAAGAACTTGGCAATTTGTTGGTCTGAGCGACCAATTCACGTCGGTAATTACACCGATTGATCATATCGGTCGAGTTCTGGATGAGCCGATGGTACGCATTCAGGATGGTGAATCGACACACATGCTGTCGAACGTTTGCACACATCGAGGCATGGTTCTATGTCACGAGCATTCTAATGCGAAGACAATGCAATGCCCCTACCATGGACGAACGTTCAATCGAGATGGATTCTTGAAACACATGCCTGGTTTCGAAGATGTTGTTGATTTTCCGACTGAAGACGATCATTTGACATCATTCAAATTGAAGACATGGAATGGATTTGAATTTACATCGTTGAAACCTGAAGTCGAAGTAGAAGACGTGTTTCGCCCCATACAGGAACGTCTTAGTTGGTTCTTTTCTGATTTGAAGTACGATTCAGAACGGGATCGGAATTGGGACATTGATGCGAATTGGATGCTGTACGTTGACAACTATTTGGAAGGATTCCACATTCCCTACGTCCATCCAGAGTTGAACGAAGCATTGGACAAGGACGGATATACCACGGAATGCTTCGAACATGGTGTTTTGCAAATTGGAGTGGCGAAGGAAGGGGATGTTTGTTTTGAACTTCCCGAATCTTCTGTTGATTCAGGAAAAAAAATCGCTGCGTTCTACTGGTGGTTCTTTCCAAACTTGATGATCAATGTCTATCCTTGGGGTGTTTCAGTGAACGTTGTAGTTCCGAATGCACGCGATTCAACAACGGTCTTGTTTCGAAGTTACGTCAAACATCCAGAATTGTTGGAGCAAGGAGCTGGGGCAGAATTGGACAAGGTCGAACTTCAGGACCAGTTCGTCGTCGAGAACTGCATGAAAGGACTGCGTTCCAGTTCATACAAGAGAGGAAGGTACTCTGCAAAGCATGAACAAGGTGTTCATCACTTTCATCGGATGATCGGTAAGTTAGGGTGAGGTTATGAAGAAAATCAATTTGGATGAAAAATTTGCTTTGTTCAATGAACACTGGACGCCAAAAATCATCAGTGAATTAAACGATTATCAAATCAAGATTGCAAAAGTCGAAGGTGATTTTGTGTGGCACAATCACTCGGATACGGACGAATTCTTCTTTGTAGTTGAAGGTACATTATTCATTGAATTTGAATCTGAAACCATGGAACTGAATGCTGGGGAATTGTATGTTGTACCAAAAGGCGTTCAGCATCGACCATATGCCAAAGGGGAGTGCAAAATTATGTTGATTGAACCACGCGGCGTAGTTAATACAGGTGATGCTGAGAGCGAACTGACTGCATCCAACGATGTTTGGATTTGAACCGAACATCTCATCATATTGGATGCCTTCGGATAGGCATGGTCTTCACACACGACATGGCCGACTGGCTCAGTTTCAACATCGATGAGGATTGGCTTGAAGAAAACATTTCATGGAAGGATTTCGGAACCGGTGTTCGTTTGGGCAAACTCAAGCGTGAAGAGAAGACATCCTTGGTTCTCTACGAGGCACAATCCGAAGTCGAAGTGGATGCCTTCATGCCACACAGCCATCCTGGTGGTGAATGCTACGTCGTCCTTGAGGGTGAAGTCTGGGATGAAGATGGGACCTATCCAACTGGATCAATCGTATGGATGGACCCAGAATCAGCACACACGCCGAAGACACGTGGAAAAACGCTCATTTTGGTCCTCTGGCCTCAAGGAGTCAAGGCTGCTTGACTTATGCTTCAGCTGCAGCAGATTCATCCATGTTCCAATCGAGGATGCCGCAAAGGGCTGGCATACCCCAGAGAACGAGTGGTAGAACTGCTTCCGGCATAGGTGCAACCGGAGCCCCAAAGAGACTGAGATCCATCACCATACAAACGATAAACCAAACAACAACTGGTCCGCAGAAAATGACTGCCAATCGTGCTTGAACCTGTCCCGTGATCATAAATGCGACATAAAGTAAGTAGAAGCTAATCATGGCAAAGAATCCAAATCCCGCGAGATTGTCCTCACTACCGTTTTCCATATAGTTGACAATGACGCCCATGAGAAGGTGCATGACACCAATGATTGTCAACCATACCTTCGTGTTGAGAATCGACTTTGCTTCCATCTCAAGCAACCTCCTGAGCAGCATCTTCGCCATTCATGTGCATGTAACCAGCAGCAAGAAGACCACCGAGGAAAATGAATGGTGGTACCAACCAAGCAACGCCTGGCATTTCGTAGCCGGCTCCTGGTAGGACAACGAACATGGCGACAAAGAATGCCATGATGACACCTGCGTTGACCATTGCAAATTTCGCTTGAGTGGTTCCATCAAGTACAAAGGCGCAGACGAGACCCATCGCCCCAAATCCGCAAATGAAGAGACCAAAGAGCGTCTCCATTGCCTTACTTTGTTCGTTCACGCCGTCCTTACCCCAGGCGCTTTCGGCCCAAGTTTCAGCGTTGATCATATTTTCAATTCCAGCAATCAAGGCCATAGCGCCACAAATGATGTACCATATTTTCGGTTGAAAGATTTTTTTTGCATCCAAGATTATCACGTCTTAGCGTGAGTTTTATTTTCAAAGGATATAATCATTCCACAGACTTCGATGCTCAATCTGTTGTTTACTCAAGGTCATACTCGCCACTGATGAGCATTCCATCGAAAAGAAACGGTCCTGCTGGCACAACCGCAGCGATGAACCCGTGAATCAATGCAGTCATGTTCCATTGTCGTCCTACTCCGACGAACAGCAAGGCAATGAATGCGACAAAGAGACCTCCATGAATAGCGCCCACGAGAGAAACCAGTTCAGGCTCGCCGCCGATGTATTTCACTGGCATAGCGACGGCAAACAAGAACAAGGCTGAGAAACCCTCGAGATAACTAACGAATGAGACGAGTTGCTTCATGCTTGAACTTCCACCATGGGCCGACTTGAGCCGCAAGATGGACATTCTTGCTCATCGCTATCAAGATAGTCATGTTTGCAGGCAGGACACACTTGGGCAAGTTCCATCTTGCCCATGGCTTCAACAGAATCGCCTTGCAGTGAAAGATATCCACTTGCAACATTTCCTACTGTGTATCGCCCTGCTCCTCCGAGGCGAACCAATAGATCAGGAGGCAATGTGACGGTACCTGTTTCATCGATGATAAGTTCTCGATCTTTGCTCAAATCTTCAACATCGATGGAGTCACCATGTTCGGCAACGAATCGACCGTCTCGAAGTTCCAAGGAACGGTTTGCGAATGAAGCGACTTCCTTCGAGTGCGTGACAATCAAGAACGATACACCATCGTTCTCGTGCAAATCCTTGAACAAGGCAAGAACTTCTCGACTTGTAACTGGATCGAGTGCACCGGTTGGCTCATCTGCAAGAATCAATCGAGGACGTGTAATGAGTGCACGAGCGATGGCAACACGCTGTTGCTCTCCACCACTGAGCATAGCAGGGAGTGCTCGGTTGCGATGGCCCATTCCCAGTCGCTCAAGCATTGCATCAGCTAGTGCGAGTGCTTTTTTCGAGGATACACCCTGATGTCGGAGTGGTTGAGCAACATTGTCTCGAGCGTTCAAATCAGGGAGGAGGTTTCCTTCTTGGAAAATGAACGAAACGGTCTTTTGACGAAGCTCAACTAGTTCTTGACCCTTCAATCGAGTCATGTTCTTTCCAGCAAGGCTGACCGAACCTGCACTTGGTTTCATCAACCCTCCGAGACACTTCATGAGTGTGGATTTACCGGAGCCCGAAGGACCAACAACGGCAATGGCTTCACCGGCTTTCATGTTGATGTGAAGTCCGCGTAATGCAACGACGTTACCGTCTTCAGCCTTCGATTCATACACGTGATACAAGCCATCAGATTCAAGAATTGTTTCACTCATCTTCATTCCCCCTTCAGCACACTAGCCAAGTCTGCTGTTAACGCTCGACGCGTTGTCACCAACAAGGCAACGACAACTGCAGCAAAGACTGCCAAGGACACAAGAATAATCTGTGACCATGGATAGACCAAGGTCCGTTGTATCGTCGTCGAAGAGCCTCCAAAGATTTGGAAGATGAATCCAAAGATATCAAAGAAACCGTTGAAGGAGAGAGCCAATCCAGCACCAAGAACGATACCGAGAGCCATGGAAACAACAACGATCGAGAGAATCTCAAACAGAACCAATCGAATGATTTGGTTTGGAGAGGCTCCAATCGCCTGCAAAACAGCCAACTCTTTCTGACGCTGGCTCAACACCAATGAAAGGAAAACGAAACTCGATGCGACTGCTGCGACACTCGCAACAACAAATTGCAGAGAGAGCAATCCAGGTGTACCGAAAATAAGACCACCATTTCGCTCAACTTCCTTGTGTGTGCTTGACCAATCAAGAACACCAGAAACACGGGCATCTGCCTTGATTTGTGATGCAAGTGATTCGAGTGCATCAGCGGACAAGCCATCAACACGAACAATCCATGTCTTTGAAGTCAAATTGTTGGCTAAATCGTCACCAACGAGACTACGCCATGAATCCTCACCGATAACCAACGCAGAAGCAATCGTTGCTGCCCCGACACCTGGGATGTATTCGTGTGTTCCCATGTAGTACATCGAGGTCGTGTATGGTGTTACGATCAGTTGAACTCGGGTATCCGCAAAGAAGAGATCTGCTGCCAACGGAGGGGGTA
>CALDQY010000235.1 GCA_937911445.1 uncultured Rhodobiaceae bacterium
CAAGCGGTCGCAGATTGGTCTGCTCGGCTATCACGTCTTGAGAATGAATCACTCTCTGATTCCGATGGGTGGCGAGATGTCCTTGAAGCGTGGGAATGTATGATCGTGAATGCACCAATTTCGGACAACATTCGACTTCATCCTAGCATTGGTTTGACTTGGAAAAAGTTCGACCTTCAACTTGAACTCAAACGTCTTGCCGCACGTAAGTCAGGTTTACGCTTCCCAGAGTTTGAACCTGCACTTGCCATGATGTTGATTCAATCAGGGCGTTGGTCCATTCTCGATTTGCTCGACCATCGATTGAACTGGCGACGAAAGAACAAGGACAACCCGTTCCCATCGACCTACGAATCAAGTCTCGAACAGTGGGCTGAACGATTGCCAGATGTTGATGCTGCAGCTGCACTTGCAGATGGACGAAGCGATTTGCAGCATCTTCATTTTGTGACAATCGACCCACCAGATGCCAAAGATTTCGATGATGCTGTTTGTCTTGAAGAGCATGATTCTGGACGAACGTTGTGGGTTGCCATTGCAGATGTGGCGCATTATGTGACCAAAGATTCCTCACTTGATGCTACGGCTCAAGCACGAGCAACGTCGGTCTATCTCCCACATGCAGTCCTCCCAATGCTTCCGTTCAGGCTCGCAGACGACCTCTGTTCGCTACGGGCAAATGTTCCAAGACTTGCCATGGTCATTGAGATGGTACTCGACGATGACAACAACGTTGTCTCCTCCGAGGCGCATGAAGCAGTGATTCTCGTGAAGGAGAACCTTGCGTATGAGGACACCTTGGACGACGATCGATGGGATGGATTGTTCAAGTTGGCAGAGGCTTTGCAAGCGGATGAACTCCGATTGAACATTCAGCAAGGGGAACAACGGCCGCGTATCCATGGCGAAAACGAACTTTCCATCGAAGTGAAGTGGCCAAACAAAGCAACCAAGATGATTGAGACGTTCATGGTCAAAACCAACAACATTGTTGGTGAGATGCTTGGTAAGGCAGGTGCCTCCCTTCCTTGGCGATGTCATCCAATGCCGGATTCCATCGATGTTCGGGATTTGAACAAGCAATTGGAAGCCCTTGACATATCCATCGAACTTCCTGAACCTCGTTCGAAATCGAAAAGCCAAGATGACACCGATGAGCTCGCTGGCTTGCTCGAAGCGTGGGCTGGTCAGGACATCGATTTGAGTGGGCTTTCGTCCAATGAAGAGAAGGTTGAGGTGGAACAATATCTGGCCAACGTATCAGCACAAGATGCACGAGATGAGATGTTGGACGGTTTACGTCAAGCACAGGAACAAGCCAGTGCACTTCGCTCATCGTTACGTAGAGTCGTAGATCAGGGGCTCTTTCAGTTGATGAATCGGGCACGATACGATGCCAATAATATTGGACATTTTGGCTTGAATCTCGATGCCTATGCGCACTTCACAAGCCCGATTCGTCGCTACCCTGACCTCATCGTTCATCGACAATTGAAAGCAATGTTGCACAAGAAAGAGTGGGTTTACACCGAAGACGAAGTGGCTTCCTTGAGCGAGCACTGCTCCAACCAAGGACGGATGGCTCAACTCTTAGAATGGGAATTGGTTGCGATGACATTGAATTGTCATCTCATGAACAGGGAAGAGCAGAACTGGAACGCACGCATCGTCGGCTTGAGAACACCATGGGTCTTCCTCGATCTCAACGATGACGGTTCGATGCATGGACGCATGCACCTCAAGCAACTCTCCAGCAAGAAGAATCTGTTTATCGATGAATTTGGATTGTGCCTGATGGAAGAATTACGCGATGGAAGAGGCGAATCAGTCCTGCTTGAATTGGGCCAATTGTTCCCATGCAGAATCCGCGGATTGGATCTTTGGTCAGGACGCCTTGACCTCGCTCCCGTTTGACATCAACCTTTTTAGAAACGGCATAGAGCCAAGACTGGGTCATATGACGATTGAGTCGACGTACCGCATCAAGGGCATGACTTGTGCCGCTTGCGTTTCTTCGGTTGACTCCATCATCAGTAAGATTGGTGACGTTGAACATGTACGCGTCAACCTCGCTTTGGAAAAAGCCGTTGTTCGGTGGAAAGACGGAGCCGACCTCAATCATGATGCAATCGAAGAAGCGGTCAATCGCGGAGGATTTGTTGCAAGTTCAATGCCGACGCCCCAACAAATTCGACAAGAACGCATCGATGCAGTTCGTCAGCAAGGTTGGAACGCTGGGTTGGCCCTTTTGTTGGCCATTCCTACATTGATTGTCTCAATGTTTGTCTCAGATTTAGGCAGCAGCAACGGAATGAATTCAAACTGGCTGATTGCATTCCTCCTAGCCCTACCTGTCTACCTCTACATGGGGCAGCAGTTCCACATTGGTGCATGGAAGGCGATAGGAAAAGGAAGGGCCAACATGGATGTTCTGGTTCACTTAGGAACCACGACGGCGTTTTTGTGGTCCTCATTGGTTTTGTTTGCACCGAAAATGTCGTTCCTTCCAGAGATTTTTTCAAGCACGCAGCACGTGTATTTCGACGGTGCTGCACTCATCATCGCCTTTGTTCTCTTAGGCAATTTCTTGGAAGGTCGAGCGAAATTGCAAGCAACGGATGCTATCTTTTCCTTGATGGATCTTCAACCAAAAACAGCCGACGTTCTCAACCATGATGGACACACAACAACCATTCCTGTGGTGGACGTTGAGCCCGGCACAAGCATCCTCGTCAAGACTGGTCAGACCATTCCACTTGACGGCCTCGTAATGGAGGGTTCTGCCCTCGTTGACATGTCCATGATGACTGGGGAAACATATCCAGTGCGTGCAAGAACAGGTGATGAGGTCATTGGTGGAACGATTTTAATCGATGCTCCATTGACAATCACGACCACACAACCGTATCACCAAACGGTTCTCTCGAATGTGATTCAACTGGTCGATGAAGCCCAAATGGGGAAAGCACCCATTCAAAGGTATGTGGATCGTATCGCTGCAGTTTTCGTCCCCATTGTCATTGCCTGCGCTCTCATAGCTGTTGTCTATTGGGGGCTCTTTTCCCATGG
>CALDQY010000236.1 GCA_937911445.1 uncultured Rhodobiaceae bacterium
ATCCTCACTGCTCGATACGTTCGATGAACTTGGTCGTGAATTCATCCTCGCACACGGAAACGTGGAATTTGTTGACGTCTCAACGGGCAATTGAAAAGAGAAGGTCATGGGGTTGGTACTATGGCTGCATGGATGGATGGTGCTCGGGATGACCCAGAACCTTGCAAAGAAAGCGACCGTGGTAAATTCGAAGTTGTTGCACGAGATGGTCGTGCTCGAATCGGGAAGATTCACACTGCCCATGGTGTTCTTGAAACCCCTGCTCTTCTCCCGGTCATCAACCCAAACATTCGGACCATCGAGCCGAGAGAGATGTGGGATCGATACGGTATTCAAGGACTCATTACCAACTCATACATCATTTGGAAGCATGAGGATTTGAAGCAGCATGCCGTTGAGAAAGGTGTTCATGACCTCATCAACTTCCCCGGCGTCATTATGACGGATTCCGGTACATTCCAGTCCTATGTCTACGGCGATGTTGAGGTGGGTGTGGAGGAAATTGTTGAATTCCAACGTTCCATTGGCGTGGATATTGCAACCATGCTCGATGTTTTCAGCCGACCAGATATGTCGGAAGACGAGGTGCTGCAAGCGGTTCAAACAACGATAGAGCGATGCGAAGCCTCCATTCTTGCTGCACAAGATACAATGCTCAACGGACCAATTCAAGGAGGAATTCATCGCCATCTGAGAAAGCAATCGGCTCGAGGAATGGGTCAATTTGACTTCGCCGTTCACCCTATCGGTGGCATTGTTCCAATCATGGAGCAACATCGATACAAGGACCTTGCAAAGATTATGCTTGCTACCATCGGTGAACTTCCTCCTGAACGTCCACGACATATGTTCGGTTGCGGACATCCAATGCTGTTCTCGATGCTTATCGCACTCGGTGCTGATTTGTTTGATTCTGCGGCCTATGCATTGTTCGCCCGAGACGATCGCTTGCTCTCCCCACAAGGGACCTATCGGTTGAGTGATTTGCATGCATGGCCTGAACTCGTCCCTTGTGTTGTTCATTGGACGCCGGAAGGGGTGCGCAAACTCAAGCAGGAGGAGAGAACCAAACTATTGGCACGATACAATCTCGAGGTAACTCTCGCAGAACTTTCGCGATGCAAACAGGCGGTCCATGATGGAACCATTTGGCAACTTGCAGAGCATCGAAGCCATCAACATCCTGCCTTGCGTGAAGCCTTCCTCTGGCTAACGACACGACCGTTCACTTCGAGTGTTTCATCGGACTTACTCGATGATTTGGTCCAAGACGATCGAGCGGCTGCTCGAGACTACCATCCAAGTGGAGGTATCTGGGAACAGGATTGGTCCGAGGTTGTCAACAAACAAGCAACGCAACGGAAGAAAGGCGAGCGATGGGGAGGAGAAGATACCCTCTCACGCCCACACATCCTCGTTGCACGTGAGCAGTTGCAACATCGATGGAAACCTGCTTCCTCAGGTCCTACTGATGTCTTGGTATTGAACGGAAAACCAGGCCCTTGGCGTCAACGTTGTGATCTTCTTGTGCTCCGTCTCAAACATGTCTTACCGGACCTAGAGATTCTCGTCCAAACGCCTCTTGGTTTGTTGCCGTATTCACTCGAAGACCTCAATCCATTTGCACAGGTTGATGGCCCATCTTGGTTATGGAAACGTCGAATCAATACGGTCTTGCTTCGACAGGAATTGCAACGCCTACACATCGATGCAGACCGAGTGTTAATCCTTGATATCGGAGCCGATTCTCTGATTCAAGAAGCATCAAACCTCTTCATCAAACATGGTCTTCTGGAAGAAGAAATTCGAGTGGATGATGCTGCTTTACCAGAACTTCGGGATGCATTGCGTCGTCAACAAATCCTCGATAAATTGGTCGTTTGTTCGAACGTTGGTTACGAAGAAGCTGCAAGCATCATTGATTCGTGCACTTACATCATTGGCGGAACCGGTCGAGTCAAGAACGTCATCGACAAGAACGGAACACATATCCTCAGCCCACGATTGACCGATGGTGGATTGTCCATCACAGATATGGGGTCGAAAATTCTCTACAATCGCCGTACAGTACCTGTTGATAAAGAGGGTCAGCATCAACCAACATCTGGTTTCGGACAAGGACCTGCTGTGCTCATGGTTCAGCAAGATGCTGTTGAGTTTGTTCTGCGTGGGCGAAACGTGTTCTATGGATTTATTGTTGCTTGCGACCCTTGGTTGAAAGCCGGACAAACCTGTTTCATCGTTGACGAGCATGGGGCGCTGATTGGACATGGTCTTGCACAGTGTGATGCTGACGAGGCGCTTCGCTTCAGGAAGGGCATCGCTGTTCGGACAAGAAGCGACTTTTCGAAGACATTCAAATAGCGTGACGTGAAAGGATTCAAAGACTTCCTTTCTTTGTAAATGATGAGAACAATGGTCAACGACCTCATTATCGAAACCAATGAGTTGACCAAATCATATGGCCCTCATGTTGCTCTCGATAAATTGAGCATTCAGGTTCAACGTGGTGCAACTGGCCTTCTTGGTCCGAATGGAGCAGGCAAATCCACCTTTTTCAAGACCATACTCGGTCTTATTCAGGCCACTTCTGGTGAGGGCAAAGTCCTCGGTCATGACATTCGAACTGACGGTTTGTCCATTCGTTCAAAGATTGGTTACATGCCTGAATACGATGCCCTTGATGATAACATGGATGCGATTCACCAGGTCCGGTACAGTGGTGAATTGCTTGGGATGAATCCAGTCGTCGCTATGTCAAGGGCCCATACTGCCATGGAATACGTAGGTCTCGGAGAGTTGCGGTACCGACCCATCTCTTCGTTTTCGACGGGTATGAAGCAAGCGACGAAATTGGCTTGTTCGATCATCCACGATCCACAACTCATCATCGCTGATGAACCATCAAACGGTCTTGACGCTGATGCTCGACAAGCCATGCTGACGACACTCTCCAACATGGTCAACGCAGGCAATCGCTCGGTTCTCATGGCAAGCCACCTGATGGACGATGTTGAGCGCGTGTGCCAGAACATCGTGTTGCTCCACAAAGGAAAACTTGCCGCTCAAGGACGGATTGAGGACTTAAAAGCCATCGATCGAGAACTCGAAATTCACGTTTGGGGAATGGCCAACGAACTTGAACAAGCCCTTGGGAAAGAGGGCCTTGAAGTTCGTCGGGAAGGTCGCATGATGCGAATACGTCATGATGGGGAAAAGACCACGCAAAGGATTCTCAAATGCGCAGCAGATACCGGTGCACAAATCCGTCGGATGCATGAGTACGAAGCATCTCTCGAGGACTTGTTCATCGTCATCATGGAACGATTCGGATATGGTGTCAAGTCAAGCGAAGATTTGCTTGCATCGCCTGCAGAGGCTCGAAAGGTGGATGCTCCAGAGTCAATGGGAGGTTCGGGAGCATGAGCGAAGAAGCACCTATTGATGCTTCAGCACCCATCACGGGACAAAGTCGGATGGATGCTGCTTGGGGTTCTGAATCATCCGACCAAGCATCTGTCGCCCAACCTGTTGCTCAAACAGGACAAGTCTTTGAACAGGTCTACGTTCCTTGGGAAGGAACATTGAATCCGAGATGGATGCGTAATTGGGCGATTTTCCGTCACCATGTTCTGGGAATCGTTCGCAAAGGTCATCGCCCGTGGGGAGTGCCGACGAAACTTGTGTTGATTTTCGTCTTGATCGCATCAATGACCGACGTTGCTCTGACACTTCTGTTCGCTGTTATTGGTGAAGCAGGCTTGTACGAACTTTGGGGTGTTGGTCGTAACAACTTGTATGGTCACATTCTTGGATTCTTCCCGCGCAACATGCTCTACTATCCCCTCGTAGCGGCCTTATTGGTTGGAGGGGTAATCTCAGAGGACCGATCAAATGGAACCAGTGCGCTGTATTTCTCTAGACCCATCAACCGATTCGATTATGTTGGAATGAAGTACCTCGCC
>CALDQY010000237.1 GCA_937911445.1 uncultured Rhodobiaceae bacterium
AAAGAGATTCAAGAACGTCATGCGACCCTGCTTCAGGCAGGAATTGCAGAGGTCGTCGTCTCAAACGATTTTGACTTTCAATTCGAATTCTTTTCCGATGCAAACACCATTCATGTCAATGATTCATGTTCAATCGTCTTGCATGACGTTCTTCCATCTGGTAGGAATTCAGGACTCGTCAATGAGGAATTGGAGTCAATCTGGAATGCCATTGAACATTCAATGGATGCTGAAGCATCTCATTATTGGGTTGCAGAATCCGATGTGGTTGATGCTCTCGTTCGCATTGCTCTCCACCAACCACAACTGCCTGAATCGATGGAAATTGCTGGTCGCCGTCGTTGGTCAACACAGCAAACGCATCATGAATTGCAGATGCTCTACAATCGAACACGTGCAGGTTCAACAGGCCAATTCATGGCATCGCATCTTGATCAACCCGCATCACCAAAGATCACAGTCGTTCCTATCGATGCAATACAACAGGGGACGAGACCTTCCTTGGGACCTTTGCACAACGTCTTGGTTGAATGCGATGGTCATGGATGGCAACCAACAAGTCCACTACGTACAGCGATGATGGTCTATCTCGCTGGAAAACTCAACGGTTGAAGATGTCACTTCCAAGCAGTGGAAGAAGGACACTCGCATCGCCTTCAACACATACATTCGGAGCTTCAGGGCGCATCTTGCCCCAGCTAATTGCTTCGCGAAGACGAGCGCCAGATAGGCTACCATCGTGTTCTGGAGCGGTTGTGACATAAACAGCAGCATCAAGGCCACCACGGTATTGATTCCACCAGATGACGTGATGCTTGGAAATGCCACCACCAACCATCAGGGCGTTGGAGGTCTCAACGTCCCATGTTAGATCCGACATGACCTGTTCATCGGCCAGTGTATCGATGTGGAAGTCACGATGTTTCTGACGGAACATGAACAACTGTGCGCCAATCGAACCATCCGTAATTCCTGGAATACAGACTGGAATCTGGTTCTTCCATGCCCAGTAGATGAGTGAATCAGGCTTACCGATGCGCTTTCCTAACTCCCATACGAGATGAATCGAGCCAAAACCGATCCATGCATCTGCACCAGTTTTTCCCGTTTCTTTGAGTCGATCGTTGTAGATGTCTTCGAGGGCGGGCATGACCACCGCTTCGATGATTTCACCGTATGATGCATTTGGAACAATCACGTTACCAAGGCGCATCAATTCGTATTCGCCCAGTTCGATATCATCCAATTCAAAGGCACCATGATAGTAGTCTTTGTAGGAACGAGCAATGTCATGATCCAATGTTCCACACGTGGTTGAAACGACATTGAACATCTTGGTCTTGATGGCTTCAATAAAGAAGGAACGGGTTCCAGTTGCACAGAGGCATGCAGGGAAAGAAAGCCAGTTGCAAACTTGACTTGCATCACCGTCAACCGCATCGGCTTCTTCTCGCATTTGCAACAGAATATCACGTGCAGTAGCAAGTTTAGTGGCTGTGAAACCACCTGCCTTGGCCATTTGGTCAATCAATGAAGATGGATTGGTCACTTCATTGAAGGCGTAATCTTTGACGGGGACATCGAAGTCATTCGGGTCAATGGCCATGCCCCTTCGCCACCGTTTCACTTCATCAATCTTTCATGGGGATTGGAATCTCAAGATGTTCCAACAAGCGCTCAACTGAACGCAATGTTCCATGAACAGATGGATGCATCGTGTGATCACCGATGCAATAGATTCCATCCTGAATCAACTGCTCTCGTTCTCGACCGATGGCGGTTGTTCCTCCATATGGAAGAGCATAATCGACGTACGTTGTCCCGATGAGTTCCCAATCCTTGACGACTGAACCAAACCACTTCACCATCTCACTTCGAATCTGTTTCCTTTCTTGTTCATCTTCATGCACACGTGCGTCTTCTCCAATGACTGTTGCAACAATTAGGTGTGAATCGGATGCATGCAAAAGTGTAGGCACATGAACGTGGAGAATTTTGTGTTCACCGTTTCCGTACTCCGTATTGAGCAGCAACCGTGCTTGTTTGAGAGGTGAATCCTTGGATTCGAAAATGTACGTTGCCGTTTCTTTTCGACGGGCTGGCGATGTGTTTCCTAGCATGGCTTGTGCAACGTGTTGAGGCGTTGCAAGGATGACCATATCCGCCTTCATCGTGGTGCCATCCTCAAGTTTGATCGAATTCTTGGTAACAGAGGCAACCTTCGTCTTGTACTTGATGTCTGTTGAGTCAAGGCGATTGAGAATTTGACGAGGCACTGCCTCAATCCCGTGTTTCGGCATGGTCATCATACCATGGGACATAGCTGAGAAGGTGAATGAGGCGAACGCAGACCGTTCCTTCCGTTCATCGTCTAGCGTAATTCCAGCAAACAGTGGTTGCAGGAAAGAGGATTGAAACGATTGACTGAAGCGCATTGAATCAAAATACGTATCCAATGGGACAGATGAAGCATCCATGGCTGCCTCAAGATCATGTTTGCGTGTCTTCAAACGCCAGCGTAGCATACGGAGGGCATTCCAAATCCCTGCTGAGAAGATGGTCGGAAACAAGGTAGATGGAGCACGCAATGGATCACCAATGGTCCTGATGGTTCCAGTTGAAGGAGCAATCAAATCGGTTGCAGCATCCATTGGTTTGAGTTGAAGTTGCTCGATATCGAGCCAACGATGGAGGCTAGGGTAGGCTGTGTGGAGGACGTGAAATCCAACGTCGACGTTGTAATCTCCGATTGTGGTACATCGCATTCGGCCCCCAGCCTTCTCAGATGCTTCGATGAGCACACAATCATAGCCATGCTTCTCGAGAGCCCATGCTGTAGCGCAGCCAGCCAGACCTGCACCGACGATGATGGCCTTCATGTTCTCCCTCAAACAAGGACGTTCGCCATACCACCATCAAGGTGTAGGACTTGCCCTGTCAAGTTATCAGGAGCATCTGTGAGGAGCCAGTGCATAGCCGAGGCAGCTTCTTCCTTCTGGCTGATACGTTGTGTTGGTATCTTTTGGGAAGCAGCATCACGCATTGCATCGCTGGCGAGAATCTTGGAAGCCATTTTGGTATCCGTCAAGCCAGGCGCAACAGCATTGATTCGAAGGCCACGGCGAGCATAGGTGGCTGCTGCTGAACGAACCATGGCCTCAATGCCACCCTTTGCAGCAGCAATTGCCTCATGATTCACGAGGCCAAGAGATCCCGCAACGCTGGATGTGAAGACCATGCGTCCTTGTCCCTGACGTAACATTGCCTTTCCACCAATCGATAAGGTGAGGAAGGCCGAGGTGAGGTTTGTTGTGATGACTTCCTCAAAGGCGTCTTGATTGAGTGCATGTGGAGGTCGAATAACGATTGAACCTACACAGTGGAGGATGCCATCGATGTCACCCTTCTCCTTTGCTTCAGCAACGCACTGTTTGATGTCAGCCTCCTTGGTTGCATCGCCAACGGTTGTGGTATGACCTTGCGACTGGAGTTCTTGTGCCTGTTCTTCACTTCGAACAAGTGCATGGATGGCATGCCCGTTCTCGGTCAATCGTGCGATAACATCCGTAGCAATGTCACTGTTCCCGCCAATGATAAGGTAGTTCATATCCCGAAAGCACTGCATCACCTTTTGAATCGCAGTTTTCATCCATGAACAAACAGCCTTTGAAAACGGGCGCTTCTGTGGTAACGGTATGAGTGAAGATGGGTGGCTTCAATCGATCCAGTCGGTTCACGTTCTTGGGGCAGGGCTGAGAGAAGATCGTCCAGCCCACCAAGCGTTTCACGATGCAGGACATCTTGGTTATCGGATGGTTCCTGTACATCCCAAAGATGCTGGAAATACGCTCCTTGGTCGCCCAATACGTAGCCATCCTTGGCAGAGTGGTGAGCCGGAACTGTTCGTCTTGTTCTTATCACCCGATCGTGTGATGGCTGCATTGAGGCAATGGTTACTCGAAGGACGGACCATACCGTTCATTTGGTTGCAACCCGGTGCAGAGCGAGACGATGTGCTTGAATTCCTTCAGGATGCCAACATCGTTCACAGTCATGGTCGTTGCTGGGTTGTCACAGTCACTGAGAACGATTTGCCTTGCACCAATCGACTCGATGAAGTTCCATGGTTCCTTCAAACAATGGCGCAAGATGGCAGTGAATGCTCCTTGTGGCGAGCGTTTGAATCTGGTAGCGAGCACACGCTTGACGAACCTTTGGAATGGGTTGGCGATTTGTATGATCTACGAGATTCGGATGAAACCATTGCACGTTACATTCGCTCCTTACAGCAAGAAGGCGAGACCTTGAACGAAGCTGCGCATCGTCTCTCGAAGTGATCACAGCGTTTGTTCAAGTTCGAAGATACGGTCACGCAAACGTGCAGCCTCCTCGAAATCAAGTTGTTTGGCAGCCTCTTTCATGGCTGATTTGAGTTCGTTCAACAAATCCAAACGTTGTTCACGTGAAAGGTTCGATTTAACATCATCGGGCTCATCATAAGTCAATTGAATTTTTGAATTTTCAATTGGAGTTTTTCTTTCAGATTGAGCCCAAGCACCAGCGCCGAGGTTGAACTTTGAGGCCCAATCTCCGTCCTTTCGGCCTCCTTTCTTGGCGACAAGTCGACGCTTGCCATCTTTTGCTGTAGCCGTTCCAGCAATCAATTCATCAGCCTCTGCACCCATTTGTGGAAGGGCTTTGATGATCGTTTTCGGCACGATACCGTTCGCCTTGTTGTGCGCATCCTGTCGTTTTCGTCGTTCCAGGGTCTGGCGTATGCTTGCTTCCATGGCTGGGCTCATCCCATCAGCATAGAGCAATACGCGTCCATTCTCGTTTCGAGCAGCTCGTCCAATGGTCTGTAAGAGTGATCGTTCGTTTCTGAGGAAGCCTTGGCGATCAGCATCGAAGATTGCAACGAGGCTCACTTCAGGAATGTCCAATCCTTCTCGCAGCAGGTTGATTCCGACCACGACGTCGATGTGGCCGATCCGTAAGGCGTTGAGGATTTCCGTACGCTCAATGGTATCGATTTCGGAGTGGAGATGGTGCGACCGAACGCCCATTCGATTGAGGTATTCGGCAACTTCTTCAGCGAATTTGATGGTCAAAACTGTCACAAGACAGCGTTCTCCTTTCTCAATACGGAGATTGATTTCAGAGAGCAAATCGGCGACTTGGCCTTCTGTAGGACGAACCTCGATGTTTGGATCGAGCAATCCAGTTGGCCGTAATTCCATCTTTGCGATGCCCTGTATGGATTGCAATAATTCGTACATGGTCTCCGAATCAGGATGCTTTTTCTTCTTCTCACCGGGGCGAGCCCCGCCTGCAGAGGCGACGTGTTCGAGGCCAAGAGGCACCTTTTGTTTGGTGACTTCACAGAGGTGACGAAGTTCTCGCTCCCCGGGAGTTGCAGACACGTACACCATTTGTGGGACAAGATGCTGGAATTCAGGCATCTTCAATGGACGATTATCTGCTGCAGTTGGCAAACGGAATCCGTGTTCGATGAGGCTGTCTTTTCGAGACTTGTCTCCGAAGTACATGCCACCAACCTGTGGAAGCGTGACGTGCGATTCGTCCATGATGACAAGGAATTTTTTCGGGTCACCATGGAATTGTCGAGCGCATGCTGCAAAGAAATCCAACAGGCAGTAGGGCCGTTCACCAGGTTGCCGACCATCAAAATGCAACGAATAATTCTCAATGGCTTGACAGTGCCCAATCTCACGAAGCATTTCCAAATCGTATTGTGTACGTTGCTCAAGGCGATGCCGTTCGATGAATTTATTCTGTGAATCGAATTCCGTCAGTCGAAGTTGAAGCTCATCTTCAATGCTTTCGAGTGCTTGCTCGAAGCGTTCTTGACTGGTCATGAAGAATTCTTTCGGATGAATCCAAGCCTCATCGAGGTCGTCAAGAACTTCCCAAGAAACAGGGTCACAGACCTGTACGTGCGTAACGCCATCGAGATCGAAGCGAATACGCAATGGATCGTCTCGAGAAGGCATCCAGACATCGAGAACTTCTCCTCGAAGTCGGCATTCACCTCGTGAGAGATCGGTCGTTGTCCGTGTGTATTGTAATCCCACCAATTCACGAACAAGGTCCTGAGGGTCGATTTCTTGTCCTTTGTGGACACGTGCATGGTGTTCAAGGAACGTCTCTGGTGGATTGAGACCGTAGATGCATGAAACGGACGAAACGATGACGCAATCAGGTCTGCTGACCAGACTTGCAACTGCAGCAAAGCGTTCCTGCTCAATACGTTCGTTGATGGACATCTCTTTGTCGATGTACAAGTCACGTTTTGCTAGATATGCCTCAGGTTGGTAGTAGTCGTAATGCGAAACGAAGTATTCAACAGCGTTCTCAGGGAAGTAGCCAGCCACCTCGTGATACAATTGACGTGCAAGCGTTTTGTTGTGGCTGAGGATGAGTGTTGGAATGTTCAGACGCTCAATCATGTTGGCCATGGCGAAGGTCTTGCCGCTACCAGTAACACCGAGGAGAATGCATCGTTCTTGACCATCCTCGAGCTGATGAACTAAGGCATCGATTGCACCCGGTTGATCTCCAGAAGGTTCGAATTCACTGTGCAAGCGAAACCGCTTCACAGATGGGTGCAAATGCTCCATCGCTGCCCCTTCAAGGGCTTTGGACAGATCGAAAGGATCCCGTTCGACCAAGTCGGAATAAGCGACCTCTTGGTCAGCGACGTGCTCAAACGCACCGTCATCATCCCAAACCTCGGTCATGGTTGGGCTTCGCGCCAACCCTTGATGAATATGCGTCTAAGGCAAATAGAGCCCGCCATTGGCATGAAGGACTGCTCCAGTGATGTAGGCAGCATCATCACTCAGCAGGAATGAGACAATGGAAGCCATGTCATCACCGGTTCCTATACGCTTCAGTGGAACCTCTTCGATACGTTGTGCACGCTTGGATTCTGAGTCACCAGCAAGAATGTCCGTGTCGACATAGCCGGGGGCGAGGACGTTGACGCGCTTGCCTTCTGGTCCTACAGCGAGCGCAAGCGAACGTGCCCAGGTGCTTAGGGCAGCCTTCGAAGCTGCATAATCAGCGCCATGTGGAGAGCCTCGAGTAGCCAACTGAGAACTGACAACAACCATGCTTGCATCTGGTGCAAGGTGTGGCTGAACAACCTTCCAGACATTAACGGCTCCTTCGAAGTTGGCTTTCATGGTTCGACGCAAGTCATCAAGTTCCATTTCAGCAGCAGGAACACGATCGTATCGGCCATGATTGAGGACGAGGGCATCGATCTTCCTGTTCATCCAAGCGTGAATACCAAGCAACCCAACTTCGCCTTCATCGGAACAGTCGACCTTGACAGCAAGAGCATCGCCGCCAGAGTTGCGAATCCCATCGACGACCATCTCAGCAGGTTTGGATGAGGAATTGTAGGTCAGCAGAACATCGTACCCATCCTTAGCAAGTCGATGACTAATGGCGGCACCAATACCACGACCACCGCCAGTGACGAGTGCAACAGGTCGAGAGGTCATGTCTTTCCCACTGTGCAGGTATTCATCAATTCATTGCAAGAATTGGGCAAGTTGAGGTGGCTGCCATCCTTCTGGTTTCAGCACTTTACCATCCTCTCTGCGTATGACTTTTCCATCAACGAGTTTGGCCATGTTGCTTCGATGTACCTCATTGAAGGCATCATCGTAGATGTCTTGCATACCGTGATTGATGATGGTTCCAGCGAGGATGTAGCCTATGTCGGCCAGTGCATCAAGAACTTCCACAAGATCGCCTGCTCGAGCGGCTTCTGCATATTCCTGTACCTCTTCAGTGAGGAGTTTGATTCGCAGTTCGATAAGTTCGTCTGGTCCAAGACCTGGGTCATCGAGTTTCGGAATTTCAAAGGCTTCATTGAATTCAAGCAAGGACTTGACAATTGGGTTCATGGTTGTGATACAACCGATTGGGTTCATCAATGTTCCATGCCCCTCTCTAGGCTTTTCGTTGCGTGGTATATTGGAGAACTGAGCGACCGATGAGCACAACTGCAAACATGATGGCTGTGATGAGGGCAATCATCGAACCGCTACCCGTCTCCAATTCAGCAGAGAAATACAACCCAAGAATGACGGAAACGAGCCCAAACACCTGCGTGAGAATCATGCAACTTCTGAAACTTCGACCAACGAGTTGAGCTGTTGCTGCCGGTGTTACGAGCAATGCAGTTACGAGTAGCGTTCCTACAACTTGGACCATCGAGACAACGATGGCTGCAACAGCGGCACTAAACCATAGCCCAATCCATCGGGTGGGGATGCCCTGAACGCGTGCTGCAATCGCATCGATGGTGGTTGCGAGTAACGCATCATGAAGGAAATACAGCGTCACGAGACTGAAGATGGAGATGTAGAGGATCATATCAAGATCATCGTAATCGATGAGGAGTAGGTTGCCGAAGAGGTATCCTTCGATATCGGAGGTTATGCCTCCACCCCAGATACGGAGAACAACGAGACCAAGTGCGAGCATTCCTGTCAAGAAGATTGCAATCGATGCGTCCCCCGTAAGCAACTCTCGTTCTTGCAATTCGTGAATGATTAATGCTGCAGTCAAGCTGAAAACAAGAGCATACCATAACGGTGCGGTTGCCCCAAGAACGATACCGACAGCAACACCACCAAAGGAAACGTGTGCAAGGCCGTCACCCATCAATGCGAGATTTTTCATAAGCAAGAACGAGCCATAGAATCCAGCAACGATCGTTGTCAATATGGCTGCAACGAGTGCCCTTTGGAACATCTCCAATTGAAAGAAGGCAGGGAATGTTTCTCCTGGCATTAATGCCCCTAGAGGCTCAAGGACATTGGAGAGAATTTCAACCAAGTGTTCACTCAATTGCATCATTCTTCCCCCTTGTGTGCGTGTGAGTGAACGTGCTGTAAGCCAACCAAACCGGCTAATCCACTCAAATCTGGAATATCGCTTGGCGAACCATCGTACTGAATTTGGCCATCGAGATAGATGACTCTGTGGGCAGATTGTCGAATGGCTGTTAGGTCGTGCGAGACCATCAATAGGGTCTTGTTTTCATTGTGACAGAGGTCATCCAAGAGTTTGAGAATACCATTACGTGAGCCTCTGTCAACGTTAACCAACGGTTCGTCAAAAATGAGCAACTCAGCATTGGAAGCGAGCGCTCGACCAATAACCGCACGTTGTCGCTGTCCTCCTGAAAGGCGAGCAATGTCCATTTCTGCAAGATCGGCCAAACCGACAAGCTCCAACGCCCTCTCAACGGATTCGTCGTTCTTTCTCTGTCGAAATGAGAACAAATCGCTGGTTGAAAGGGTGCCCAGGGAAATCAGTTCCCGAACAGTCATGCGCATCTTCGTTGGAATACTTGCTGCGCTCTGAGAAACCCATCCGACATTACCGTTGAAATTGACGTTCTGCGGATTGTGTCCAAAAACGGTGACACTACCATTTGCTGGCTGCAGGATTCCCAAGACGGTCAACAGGAATGTGGACTTGCCGCCACCATTTGGGCCGACGATTCCAACGAATTCACCTTTGTTGATCTGCAGGTTCACGTCTTCAAGGACCAACTTCCCTGAACGCTTCACGGACAGGTTGGTCGCTTCTAACATGGAAGGAGCCCCGGGGACTCTACTAGATGAAATCGCCTGCACAACAACCGCCTCAAGGCTTGGTCTTGGAAAGTTTCACAACATTCCAAGAATATTCACATGGCACGACGTGCAGTGAGGAACTCAGAAGCAATCTTGTATGCAATGTACAGGAATGTACCCCCAACTAAAACGATGGGTAACATGTCAACTGTATGCATATTCAATCCTCCAAATTCAATTCGCCTAATCAGCAGCCCAATCCAGCCTTGAGGCTGTTGAGGTTCTTCTCCATTAGAGACAGATAGTCGTCATTGGAGTCTTTAGGAGCCAATTCCATCGTGTACAAGGTTTGTACGGTAACAGCGCCGTTGGTTTGATCGACGATGCTGTTGACGGCTGTTTCGTCGGTGTATTCTTCGATGAACAAGACCGTGATTGCATCTTCCTCAATCTTCTCAACAACTTCAGCAATGTCTGCTGCGCTTGGCTCCCCTTCGGGATCAAGTCCGTGAACTGTCACGAACTCGAGGTTGTATCGGTATGCGAGGTAGGAGTATGCGTTGTGGTTTGCTGCAACGGTGTTGTTGGTACAAGTGCCGTTTGGTCCAAACGCTGCGTTATAGCCAGCATCAACTTCATCGAGGCTTGCCATGAAGGCATCAGCATTGGTCTGGAATGTGTCAGCCAGGTCGGGGAAGGCCGTCTTCATCTCACCAAGAACGAGGGCAACCTGTGCCTTGTATGCAAGCGGATCAAGCCAGCTGTGTGGGTCGTAGGCCAATGCTTCTTCATCACCGTGGTCATCGTGACCTTCCTCGTCGCCATGGTCGTCATGCGTATCTTCATCGCCGTGGTCATCGTGATCGTCATGGGCGCCATGGTCGTGGCCATCATGTCCACCCATGCTGAGAATGTGGAGTTCAACACCTGCTGGAAGAGCGAAACCGTAGTCGCCTTCTTCTTCAACATGGAGGCCAATGAATGCGACGCCTTCTTCGTGCTCGTCACCCATCATATCCATGACTCCGCTAAATTCTTCCATGCTGATGTTACCATCTTGGTCTGCATCGTACATAGCGAACATCATTTCGGTCATGTTGTCATCGTGATCTTCATCGTGTGTTTCATTTTCACCGTGGTCATGGTCATCATGATCGTCTTCATCTGACATCATCACTTCCATCATTTCTGAGAACTCATCAACCGTGAGGAGGTCGTTTTCGTCCTCGTCAAAGACGTCGAAGTAGATTTCAGCCATCTCTCCGCCATCGATTGGTAAGTCTCCTTGCATAGCATCCATAAGTCGGTCAAGTTCGTTTACGTTGAGGTTTTCGTCCTCGTTCATATCAGCCATATGGAAGATAATTTCGAACATTGCCATTTCGATTTCATGCATTGGGTCGTGTTCGTCATGGTCACCGTGGCCATCATCTGAATCATTTCCTGTGTCATCATCACTGTGATCATGCTCACTGTCATGGTCGTGATCTTCATCTTCCATCTCTTCTGCCATGGTGAGGAATTCGTTCAATGAAAGGAGTCCGTCACTATCAGTGTCGAACATTTCAATCATTTCATCTGCATCCATGTCATGACCCTCGTCCATCCACATGTGGCCTGCAGCTTCACAATCTTCCTCAGTGGTGTACTCCTCATGGGTTTCGTGAGTATCCTTATCATGGCAAGTTTCAGACTCCCAGTGCTCATCATGATCATCTCCATGATCGTCACCGTGATCGTCTCCATCTTCGTCGCCGTGATCGTCGTGTTCCTCACCATGGTCATGGTGGTGGTGGTGTGCACCACCCATTGCTGCAATGGCAATGGTGAATGTTTCCATATCCTCTGCTTCGAATTCGAGCATGTATTCGCCTGCTTTGAGTTCGTAAACTGAGATCGTGGTATCAGTTGGGCAGTCACTTGACGCTGTCAGGGTCTCCTCCGCCTCGATCATGTTGTGATCGCCGTGGTCGTGGTCATCGTGACCTTCGTGGTCATCATCGCCATGGTCATCGTGATCATCGTGGTCATCATCGCCGTGGTCATCGTGATCATCATCACCATGGTCATCATGGTCGTCATGGTCATCGTGATGCTCGTCCTCTGGCATGGCGAGGTTGTGAGCTGCATTGTCGCTGTGTATCTCATCTGCGAAGTACATCGACTCTGACAAGATGTGGACGTCTGTTGTTCCCGGCGCGGAGAGCGAACTGCACAATTGGTCAACGAGCATTCCCTCGTAATCGAGGGCAGTCTGACCAGTAGGCATGGCGTGCGTGGAAAATGATGGAGGTGCATCATCGCCAAGACTATCCATGGTTGCATCGATCCACGTTTCGAGACCGAGTCCATGATAGAAGAACATGTCAGCGCTTTGTAGACGAACGAGATCTGCGGCTGATGGTTCATAGTCGTGAACAGGCACGTTTGAAGGTGCCAAAATTTCGACATTCAGTGTATCACCTGCAATCGCCGAAACAATTTGTTCGACGTGATATGTCGAAACAATGACAGTTCCTTTGCTTGCTTCATCCTCTACGTCTTCGGTTCCTAGGCAACCAGCGAGACTGGAAAAAAGTAGGATGCTTGCGGTCAATAATACGTGCATTGTGCTTTTGCGCATGTGCCTCCCAGAATTAATACATATATAATACAAGTTAATAATTAGGGAATAGAGAACTATTATTATCGTCTACTGAATCCGAAGGAATATGAGCAGAGTTGTATCATTCAGCGTTGACAATCAATTTGCAGACGAGTTGGACAATCTTGTCCAAACATCAGGCTATGATAACCGCAGTCGGTTCCTACGAGATGCGTCACTTCATTTCGCCGAAGAACTTCAACGAGGAAGTATTGATTCAATGGATGAGGATGTTGAGATTGAAGGCATCCTTGTTGTCTTCTTTCAGCATGGAATCGAGCAAAAATTGCACAACATACGCCACTCGGGTGAAATCACTGTAACGTCATACAGCCACACGAGCCAATTCAACAATTCGTGCGTGGATATGATGCAAGCGACAGGAACTGCTGGAAATATGAGAAAGGTCATGCAACAACTTCAGAAGACACAAGACGTAGATCGAGTGACATTCATCCCTGCTCCACTTCGCGATAATGGTTGCTGCTGAAAAGTAATCAATCTTCCAATCCAGTTGGAACATCAACTGCAAATCCAACGATGAGCGAGGCAAGGAGAATCCATCCAGTCAGCATGGATACACGGAAGAGCGTGGTTTGGAAGTCTGAAAAACTATCTTTTCTCAGAACGACGTATATGTTTGCAATCGCCATCAAACCCGACGCTGCGAGGAAATAGATGCTTTCAATCGGGTCGGAGAAAGCAAAACAAGCAAACCACAGGAGTGAAAGTTGTATTGTTGTTCGCGTTGTAGCTCGGTCGCCAAATTTCGAAGGGAACGAGTGGATGCCTTGCTCACGATCGCTTTCAACATCCATCCGTGCGTAATTGATGTCAAAGGCTGCAATCCAGAGTGCTACGCCGAGTGATATTGCAAAAACGGTCGGAGCCCAAAGTGAAGCATCAGTAATGGCTGCCCACCCATGCGTGTCTGCGGCAATGGCAACCCATGCACCCGCAGGTGCAAGCCCAAGACAAAGGCCGAGCCAGAAATGGCACAACCAGGTAAAGCGCTTCATGTATGGGTAGACGACAAAAGCAAGCACAGGCAGCCAAGCCATCATCAAGGCAACTTCATTGAGCAAGCCAGCACTGACGAGCAGCATCAACAAGAATACGGCTGAGAGCATCCAAGCCGTTTGCATGCTCATTGTACCTGATGCAAGATGTCTCCCTTCCGTTCGAGGGTTTGCAGCGTCAATGTCTCGATCGATGATACGGTTCAAGGTCATCGCAAGTCCACGGGCGCCAACTGCCGCTACGAGGATCCAGAGAAGATCGATACCATAGCCGTGATTGAATTCTTCAACCGCAATGAGGTAGCCAATGAGAACGAACGGCAGCGAAAACAGCGTATGTTCGATTTTTACGAACTCAGCGATTTGCTTGAAGTTCATGCCTTCACCTGAACTCAAGATGCGGTGGCCATTGGTATTTGTCAAGTTCGGGATGTTTGCGTACTGCTTCGAGCGTTTCGTCAGTATGCATGGTAACAGCAGGCCATCGGCGCACACCGTGTTCACTGGATGGGATTGGTGTGGTTGCATCCCAACACATGCGTTCTCTGTTTTCATCAAACATAAGTCCACGGCCAACATCGAAGCGAGACGTGAGTTGCCAGAGGAGTCTTCGGCGAGCTTTCTCACAGTGCAAATCAAGATCGTCATTGGTGATGAACAACCATCGCAAGGTGGCAGAAGAATCCAATTGCCAAATTTGATTTTTCAATTGCTCTATTTTTTCTCGACGATCCGTTTCTGCGGCATCGTTTGAGGCATCAGAACCCTCTCTTGGAGATGGAGAAGCAGGGATGTTCGTCGTGACAACAAGCATGCTGTCTCGAAGCATACGTGCATCAGAGACGTCCTCCAAGGCGAGAACAGAATCAAGTCCGCCAAATGATGGTGCAGGTTCGAGCCCTTGCCTCCAAGCAGGAACTTCTTGCTTGAACGAACCTTCCAAAGGCTCGTTGGAAGAACGAGGATCGGCAGCTGCAAGTGTTGTCGCATCGATGAGGAGTTTCGAGTGGACATTCTCATATGGGCTCGCAGCTTCAAGCGAATCGGCAACCATACCGTCGAGAACGATGACATCTGTTGCAATGTGGACGTTGTTGTTCATGGCATCAAGGAGTGCTTCCAAATCCTTCGGATCTTGGTCTTGGTCAACCACGATCATGCTCTTGAGAAACATCATCTGACCAGCTCCAAACAATCCAAGGGCTGTCTTTCGCCCTTGTCGGGGGTAGCGTTGCTTTGACGAAACGATGGCAAGATTGTGGAATCCTGTTTCAAGTGGAAGGTGGACGCCGATCACGTCTCGATGCTGGAATCGAAGGACTGGAGAGAACTGACGACCAATGGCTTCGCCAAGATATCCGTCTTCCATTGGTGGCAGACCAACAATAGTCGCAGGGAGCATGGCATCCTTACGGTGTGTGATGGCTGTAACGTGGAGGACAGGATATTGTCCAGTGAGGGAATAGAATCCGAAGTGGTCACCGAATGGCCCTTCAGTGCGTGTTTCACCTGGAATACAATACCCTTCAATCACGATGTCTGCCTCTGCAGGTACCATCAGGTCTTGGCTCACAGCTTTCGTGATACGCAACGAGCGTCGGCCGAGAATTCCAGCAAACTGGTATTCGCTCAGATTATCAGGGAGTGGAGCAATAGCAGAGAAGATGAGTTCGGGGGGGCCTCCTATGCAGATGGCCACAGGCATTCGCTCTCCGCTCGCAGCAGCATGATCTGCAGCATGTTTGTGGATTTGCCAATGCAAACCGATGTTCTTCTCATCGAAGACTTGAGCACGGTACATGCCAAGATTGTGATCACCTGTTTTCGGATCTTTGGTGACAACCAAAGGCAAGGTTACGAAATGACCTCCATCCATTGGCCATGTTTTTGGAATCGGGAGTTTGGTCAAATCTGGATCCTTCATGCGAACTTGTTGACAAGGAGCGGCAAATCGCTTCTTTCGTGGAGGCATAGCAAATGCATCACGGGCAAGAGGAAGCGCCTTCCATGGCATTTTGACGAACGTACCAATGTCTGGTTTCATCATCGCTGTCATACGATCACCAACTTCGGTTTCATGCGAAGCTCCGAGTGCGTCCAATGTTCGCTGATGGCTACCAAACAGGTTCATGACGAGTGGCATGGGTGAAATTGAACCATCCGCAAGACGTGGTTGTTCGAAGACGACAGCTGGCCCATCGTTCTTGACAAGGAGATCTGCAATCGCACCTGCCTCGTAGGCAACATCAACCGGGCGGTTGATGCGCAGCACCTCACCTCGCTTTTCGAGATG
>CALDQY010000238.1 GCA_937911445.1 uncultured Rhodobiaceae bacterium
AAGATCAGGATTGAATGGACTCACTTCGAGATTTGGAGATGAACCGATAATGGAAATCATCCAGAAGAGGATGAGACTAGTTGTGACTTGCATGGCTGTTTTTCCGAGGAAACCTAATCGTACAGCTCTGACCTCTTCAATCAGATTTGCATCCTCTGAATCGTTGATACTATTACGTGACTTTGTGAGTGCAATCGTTGCGACGATTGCACCAAGTAGAGGCACGAACAAGAGGATTCGACTCAGTGGACCAATGACGACATTGGTAAATGTCATCGGATACACGTTCTCATAGTCTTCGGGACAGGTAACATCAAACGGCAAATCGGTTCCAGTGACTGTCGAGCCTCTTCCTGGCCCCGTACTTTCACAATAGATCCAACTGATGTCGCCAATGGACGTATTTGTCCCCCCCATGAATGAACTTACAACGAGTATGAATGTCAAGCAGAACAACGGTAGGAGGTACAAGCCATGAAATTGGAAGAATCCGGATATTTTCTCGGCCCATGCTCTCTTGCTGTAGAATGTTGCAGCGGCCATGTATAGAAAGAAAAGTTGCAACGACATCGTGTAGTAAACGACACGTCCTGGTCTCAGAATGTTCAGCATTTCCTCGGGCCAAGCATATACCCAAAACAACATCGAGGTGAAACATCGCAATGCTTCAGTGACGAGCATTAAAGCCATGAATCGATTTTTTGCCTTCTTGGGATTGGCCTTGAGAATCAGATATGCAAGAAACAGCAAAAAGACTCCAGACAAGATACTGAAGATGGCCAGCATGTGCCAATATCCGACGAACGAACCAAGCGACCTTGCGTAATAATCGAGAGGCGCCCCTACATCTCCCATGGTGGTTTTTCGATTTGTAAATATATTATGTTAACGTCAATTACTATTACTCCCAGTTTGTATCTCCAGATGAATCAAACACTTCTGAGGCTCTGTTGTGCTAGAATATCCCTACTTACAAGACAGGTAATCCTTGAGCCATGAATGCATAAATAGTCTGTGAGCGAATGTTTTGTTCATCGCAAGAATTGTAAATCCCTGTATCTATTTCGAACTGTGCAAGAGCCGATTGTTGGTTTGAAACTGAGAGCCGGTGCTCTCTTCTTCATGCTTCTCTCCATGGCAATATTTTCCATCTTCGTGATGGGTTGGTATGTTTACATCGATCTGTTGTTGATTGTTCTGTTTTGCATAGCCATCGTCTATTTTCTCGGAGGGGTGATAGCTCTCCTCCGAAACGAGCGAAAAGCAATGTTTCCAATTTTTGCCGTCAACTTTCTCTCGTTCGTTTTTCTTCTGGTCTTTTATTCTGCATACTTGTATGGTTATTTCACAGATCCTTGTTACATCGAGCCAATGAGTTGTGATGACCAATTAACAGATGCTCCTGCTGAACTGAAGGCCATTGGTGTATGGACAGGAATTCTTGCATTGTTCACATATATGCCATGGCGTCTGCAAAGAGGCCACGGTGTTGAATCAAATGAAGAAGAATAATCCAACCGGGGCCGGATTGTTCCGTTATTGGTTGAGTAACCTTTGATGCCTCAGAACAACCCTATTTACAAGGAACGACGTTTCTACGGTCGTGAATGCTACGACAGTCTATGAGCGAATGCTTGGTTCGTCAACCGATGTATTCTTGCGACGAATGGCGATTAATTTCGCCATCGTCGGTTTTCTTCTTCACCTCCTGTGCTGTGTTTTGTACGATTTCAAGGTCATTGAATCTGATGACTTGAAATCGCTGTTTGATTCGTATCTTGATGCGCTGTACACACCGTTCTCGATCATTCTCGCATACGAAGTGTATGAATTGATACGAGCGATTCCTGAATCTTTCTCGAATTCAATTGGAAAACAGTTCGAGGTTGTCACACTTCTTGTTGTTCGTGATATTTTCAAGAATTTGGCCGATCTTGGAGGCGCAAACAACGTTACGATTGATGCCGATGTAGCTTTCATTGCAGTCGAAGCTGTTGCCTTCGTTGTTTTGTTCGGAACTGCCTTGTACTTCAGGGCTCAGACGTCAGATTCGAAGGACCTTCGACAAGAGGATGCCTCGATTCAAGCCTTCGTTCAGCAAAAGAAGATGTTAGCCTGTGGCTTGGTTCTTGTGTATGTTCTTGTTGCGCTGTATTCCTTTACCAACTGGTCACGCGGTGTTATTGATGGTGAAACAGGTCTCAGCCGAACGGTGTTCTTCTCGGATTTCTTCACGTGGCTTGTTGTTTCTGATATCATCATCCTCTTGGTCTCCTACAAACACATCACCGATTTCCCTCAACTTGCTCGCAATACTGGATTCATTCTCTCAACCGTTGTGATTCGAGTGGGGATTGGCATTCCTGGATACACTGGTGCAGTGCTGTTTATCTTGTCTGCAGCGCTAGCTGCATGTGTTTTACGACTCAGTCTTCATGATACAGCGGTTGATGAGTCCGAATAGGAAATCAAACTTTGGAAGGCAAAGCGGTACCGAACTACTCTAGCAACATATCATATGTGTGAGATTATACGTAAGATTATGCTGAGAAAGCAGACCGTTGTTTTGACAATTTTGTTGCTCCTCTTTTCCCTCCCAACAAATTTCTCTGTAGCAGAGGAATCTGGAGACGCAACTGTCGTCGAAAAGTTCGGCGTTGGCTTCAATGAAGTTGTGATTGCTGATTCAACAGATTATCTCAACGATCCTCGCGATCTGGAATTCCATCCAGGTCGAGTAAATGAGTTGTGGATTGCAAACAGAGCAACAGATACAATTACTATTGTTGAAAACACAGGGCTCGAAAACCAAACCTCGCAAAACCGAGCCGATTCACACAGGAATCACTTCCTCGAAGAGGTAAGTGCTATCTCATTCGGCGCATACCACCCCGAGTTTGATTATCAATGGGGTTCAGCGCAAGAATCGAGAAATACCTACAACGGGCAAGCAGACCCGAACAATTTCATGGGGCCAGCGTTGTGGCCTTCGTCATTGAATCATTTTGCTGTTGAAAATCAAAACACTGGCAACGGTCTGCTCGGTAGTCACATCGATATGCTCCATGAGTCGCCGTATGGAGTGGGAATCGCCCATGACTACGACAACGTCTACTGGTACAACGATGGGTACTATGGAGAACTTGTTCGTTACGATTTCCAAGCAGACCATGACACGGGTGAGCACGATCATTCAGACGGAATCGTCCGCAGGTACATCGAGGTTCAACTGACGCACTCCTTTGGAACTCCGAGCCATATGGTTTTGGACAAATCGAACGGCATTCTGTACGTTGCTGACGCTGGTGCAAACCGCCTTGTCTGGGTGAACACGGATGATACAACAACGACAACAACGAGCATCATGAATGATCCTACACAACTCGAACCGCTTGCAGAATACTCAGAGATCACTAATGTCGAGTGGGGCGTCTTGGCAACAGGACTGAACCGACCATCTGGCATTGCCCTCGCCGATGGACAACTTTTCGTCTCTGAAAATGGGAACGGGAAAATTGTCGCTTACGATCTCGCCTCAAATGGGAAAAGCGCCGTCCAACTCGATAAAATACAAACAACTGCTTCATCGATTATGGGTCTAGAAGTCGGTCCAAATGGACATCTCTACTACGTTGACAACGGTCGAGATAAGGTTGTCCGAATCGATCCTTACACCGACGAAGACGGTGATGGTGTGGGCGATGAAGTCGATAACTGTCCAAGTATCGCAAACCCCCTCCAGGCGAACTTTGACAATGATTCAATGGGCGACGTTTGTGATGCGGACGATGACAATGATTCGATTGTAGACGTTGATGACCAATGCATTCGTGGCCAACTCGATTGGACATCAACATCGCAGACCGACTACGATTCTGATGGGTGTCTAGATACATTGGAAGATGCGGATGATGACAACGACGCTGTCGAGGACAGTACAGACATCTGTCCAACAGGGGACCTTGGATGGTCATCATCAGCTACAACGGATTACGATTCAGACGGTTGTCAAGATGCACTCGAGGACGTTGATGATGACAACGATAGGGTGTGCGATGCAAGCGAATTGAGCAGCTCTTGGGCCTGTACACCGTCAACTGCAAGTGTCGATCTGTGCCCACAAAGCACTCCTGGTTTCTTCTCGAACAATCAAAACGACGTTGATGGGGATGGCTGTGAAGATGGTACCGAAGATACAGACGACGACAACGATGGTTTCGCTGACGCCGTTGATGCCTGTCCTTTGGATGCAGGAACAAGTTCGCTCGGTTCCGAACTTGGCTGTAGCGATTACGATTCAGACGGCTACAGTGACTCAATCGACGTGTTCCCGACAGAGTCGACACAGTGGTTGGATTCGGATGGTGATGGATATGGCGATAATCCAGATGGTATCGAGGCAGATGGATGTGTTGATGAAGCAGGACAATCGACACAAGACTCATTTGGATGTCCAGATGCGGATGGCGATGGCTGGTCCGACCTCAATGACGCTTTCCCGAACGAGGTAACCCAGTATTCTGATGAAGATGGTGATGGGTTTGGAGATGCCACAGATGGGTATCAAGGGGACAATTGTCTCGGTGTTCCAGGTACATCAACAGAGGACTTTTTCGGTTGCGTGGATTCAGATGCTGATGGATGGTCGGATTTGAACGATGACTTCCCTCAAGAACCAACACAGTACAGTGATGCTGATGGTGATGGTTATGGTGACAATGCGGAAGGAGCTCTCGCTGACAGTTGTCCAGAAATCTACGGCCTTTCTTCGGTTGATCGGTATGGATGCCCTGATGCTGATGGAGACGGTTGGGAAGACCGTTCTGATGCATACGTGAACGATGCTCGATTCTGGTCGGATTTGGACGATGATGGCTATGCTGACCAACAGGGTACAAACCTCTCCGATGATTGTCCTGAAACCTTCGGTACATCCACTCTCGATTTCGTCGGGTGTTTGGATTCTGATGGCGATGGCTGGTCAGACCAAACCGATGCGTATCCAAACGATGCGTCGAAGTATCTTGCTTCAGAAGAAGCATCAGAAGGTAACAACTTCACGCTCCTAGGTGTTGGAATAGGAATACTTGTTCTCGTCATCCTCATGTTCGCCATCATGCGAAGAAAGACAACAGTCGATCACGAGTTTGGCTTCGTAGCCCCACCAATTCCACAACCACCGCCAAGTGCACCGCCTCTTCCTCCAGAGGGGCTGCCTGCCGGTTGGACCATGGAACAATGGCAATTTTACGGTGAAGACTATCTGAATCGACTCAAATAGAACCACAGTAATTACTCAAATATGAAAATGCCTTGGTATGTGTATGAGCAAGAAATTCTTCATCAAAATTGTAACAGACCCAGATGTTGACCCTAGAAAGTGCGTTGTCGGCATAGCTTGTGCAGCACAAGCTATCAACGATGGTCACGATGTTGACGTATTCTTTGCAGCGGACGGAGTGAAAATGTTACACGCTGATTACATTCGTGGAATCAATGAGCAGGGAAATTTTCCAGATGGAATGATTTTCAACATGTTGAGTGTCATAACAGAAGGAGCATCCAAGATTTACTGCTCAACTGGATCACAAGCAGCCAACGGTGTGACCAAAGAAAACGCAGACGACATGCTGCTCGAAGGATATTCAAATTGGATGACATGGAGTGGACCTCCAGGTGTGATTGAGCTAAGTGCAGCATCCGATGTTCAGTTGGTCTACTAACTTCAATCCGACCGCATACTGAGAATCTCCCTCGGGATTCTGTAGG
>CALDQY010000239.1 GCA_937911445.1 uncultured Rhodobiaceae bacterium
CTTTCTGGGAATTCGATGGTATCGAGACCATCGAGCAACTGCTGTGCATACTTGGTGATATCAATGAACCACTGACTCATGTCCTTCTGTCGGACAGGACCGTTGCATCGCCAGCAGCGGCCTGCCTTGACTTGCTCGTTCGCAAGGACCGTTGAACAGGATTCGCACCAATTGACTGGAGCAAACTCACGATAGGCGAGTCCGGATTTGAAAAAGCGCGTGAAGAACAATTGGTTCCATTTGTAGTAATTCGGATCGTGACTCTTAACCAATCGACTCCAGTCATACGAGAATCCCATGCGCTTGATCTGTTCCGTAATGGATGCCATGTTCTTCTCGGTAATGTCATGAGGATGCCCACCTTCAGCAATGGCCGCATTTTCGGCCGGCATTCCAAACGAATCAAACCCCATCGGGTAAAGCACGTTGAAGCCTTTCATTCGCTTGTATCGGGCAACTGCATCACCGATCGAATAGTTTCGAACGTGGCCCATATGCATTTTTCCGGATGGATATGGATACATTTCCAAACAGTAGAATTTCGGTTTGGATGCATCATCACTTGAAGCAAAGACGTCCGCATCGTTCCATGCTTGCTGCCATGCAACTTCATCCGTCGTCTTCATCTCATCCGACACGTCGACACATCCTACGCTGAACACGCCTCCATGCTATCCTTCTTCAATCCACCTCAGCGAATCGAATTTAGAGGTTCATCTCGTTCTGTAGGTATGCATCGCTCGTCTCAAGAAGGAACATCGCCTCTTTCGTGAGTTTGTACCGGTTGCGCATACCCATGCGACGTCCTTCGATGAGGCCGTATTTCTCCAAGGTACGGAGGTGGTGAGAGATGAGTTGTTGGGATTTGTCAAGTCGCTTCGCAAGTTCAGCTTGTGTGGGGAAGTCTCCCATTTGGCTGTCATGATCGAGCAAAACTAGAATCTTACCTTGAAGCGAGAGTGGGTCCGGAGCGAGGATTGGTACTGGAAGCGCGTCATCCTCAAGCAGTGGGTGGAGCGTATTCGTCAACGGATAGTAGCGAACCAAGCGACCGTCTTTGCGTCGCCAAATGCTCTCTTCTTGTTCGAGAACGCGAAGGTGATGAGAGAGCTGGCCATTGCTCATATCCAAGGCGGACAAAAGTGCACGGAAATGACAACCAGGATTTGCTGTGAGGTAACCAAGCAATCGCCCACGTTGGAAACGACCATCACTCGTTTCAGAAGTTTTTCCGATCAAACCGAGGAACCATAATCCAGTGAGTGTGGTCGAGATGCGAATCGCTTCGTTGTTGAACGCAGCGAAGCCAAGCATGGAGAGAATGGCGCTCACGGTGAGAACGGTAACGGCTTGAGGCGCCCAATCAGGGAGGGCTTCTTGTTCGAAAACTTCGTTCTCGACGATGGAAGATTCTTCGACAGCGGGCGAATCTTCTACCAACGGAATTTCTTGAAGGATCCC
>CALDQY010000240.1 GCA_937911445.1 uncultured Rhodobiaceae bacterium
CAACAAAGTTCAGAATGCAGCACAAAATGCATTGATTGGGAACGTTGAGGATGTCGCTCAACAACTGGTTGAACGCTTCCATCCAGAGGATCGTGTCATGGCATGGTTTGATTTCTTCAATCATGATAGTGCTCGAGTCTGCAGGAACATGCGGGCGTACATGGAAAAGGTCGCCCCACGTGTTGAAGAACTTCTCAAAGGTGATTGAACGTGGACATCAATCATCACGATCATTCCGCTGTCAAACCGGGTCGTCCTGGTAGCGAGTTGTTCCCAAATTCGCCACTCGGCGAACAGGTTGAGGGCATTCCAACTGGTCGCGATGTGGCATGGGAACCATTGGTCGATTACCGAAGGAACGGCGTTTCGGAAACAACCATTCACGGTGCAGTTGCATGGGCGCATGGTGATGAAGTCATCCATTCCTTTGGAGGAAACGTTCTCTGTTACGGTCGTTCGATGATGAAACCCTTCATGCTCAAGGCCTTCGTGAAAGAACTCGAAGATCTCTCTTGGGAGCAAAAAGCCATTTCGGTTGCGAGCCACAATGGTGATACGGAACATGTTGCTGCAGCACAATCACTGCTTTCACAGTCAGAGTGGCCTTTGATGCTGACACCATTGGATGTACCCCTCATTCAGTTCGGGCGTCAAGTACGTCGTCCACGACGATGGTATCACACATGCTCTGGTGAACACGCAGCGATTCTACGAGGTTGCAGAGAAAAAGGATGGAATCGTGCAGGCTACACCTTGCCGAGTCACCAAGTGTTCGATGCTTACATGACCGAAATCCGACGCTTCCTTGGTGAGGATTGGACACCTCTACGTATTGCCAAAGACGGATGTGGATTGCCAACCGTCTCGAACACGGTTGCTGAATTGGCTCAGATCTATGCTGGACTTGTTCGAGACAAAGATGAGGATTGGATCTGGGAAGCCATGGTTCGTCATCCCGATCTCGTTGGTGGGTTCAATCGCCTCGACTCAACCATACTCAAAGCGGGTGAAGGAACAGTCATTGCAAAAGAAGGGGCGGATGGTCTACTCGGCCTTGCTATTGAGCATCCTGACTATCCGAAAGGACTCGGTATCGTCGTGAAAATTGCGCATGGATGGAACGCTCAAGCGACATGGTACGTTGCCAGAGCCATCCTCGGTGTCCTTGGTATTGACCTGAGAAATCCATACCCTCTTAACCGACAAAAGGCATTCATCGTTCCTGGAATCGTTCCTGAACGATACCTTGACATCCTCGAGACCATTCCAACATGGGATGAATGGGATCCCGATCAAGACCGTTGGATGTACGATGCGGAGTTGGACGCATGAATGCGTTGAACTTCATCGATGGAGTCTTTGTCAATGCAGTTGATGGAGAGACGCTTGCAAACGTCAATCCTGCGACGGGGCAAGAGATAGGTACGATTGCTCGCTCGAAGAAAGCCGATGTCGAAGTGGCTGCACAAGCTGCAATGCGAGCACGGAAAGACTGGGCATCTCGTTCCATGGTCGAACGCGCAGATTGGCTTGACCGAATGGCCGATGCTCTTGAGCAACGCAAGGAGGAGATTGCACAGCGAGAGTCAAGAGATACGGGCAAGCCTCTTGCGCTCGCCCGTCGAGTCGATGCACAACGTTCGATTGACAACTTCCGATTCTTCGCTGATTTTGCCCGAGAACAAGAGCCGGAAGTGTTTGAGATGTCTGATGCGACCAACGTTGTTCATCGAAATCCAATCGGTGTTGTAGGATTGATCACACCTTGGAATCTACCACTCTATCTGTTGAGTTGGAAAGTTGCTCCTGCGTTGTTGATGGGAAACACCATCGTTGCAAAACCGAGCGAGATGACGCCTCTTACAGCAGCACTAATGTGCGAGGTTGCTTCTGAAATTGGTCTTCCTCCAGGCGTCATCAATGTCGTGCATGGCTATGGTCCAGAAGTGGGACAGGCCATTCTTGAGCACCCATCCATTGGTGCAATTTCTTTCACCGGAGGGACCTCAACAGGACGTCACGTTGCTGCAACAGCAGCCCCGATGTTCAAGAAACTCTCACTGGAACTGGGCGGGAAAAATGCAACCATCGTTCTCGATGATGCCGATATGGACGAGGCTGTCAATGGGGCGGTTCGAGCCGGTTTCACGAACGGTGGACAAGTTTGTCTGTGCGGTTCTCGAATTCTTGTTCACCAATCGATTGCGGATGAATTCACGGAACGACTCGTTGAGGCAGTCGATGCAATGGTCTGCGGACCACCTGAAGACGCTTCCACACAAATAGGCGCTCTCATCAGTCTCGAACACCTCGAAAAGGTCGAATCGTACATCAAACTCGGTGTAGAAGAGGGTGGAACCATCTTGACAGGTGGAACACGAGAAATGACAGGGCGTGTCACTGCTGCTAACCATGGTGCGTTTTTGCGACCAACCATCATCGATGGCCTTCATCACACATCAAGAACGTCAACAGAGGAAATCTTCGGACCAGTTGTCACCGTTCACCGTTTTGATTCGGATGAGCAAGCAATCGAGATGGCCAATTCAACGGCGTATGGGCTTGCCGGTTCGATATGGTCAACAAACATTGACCGTGCACATGGGCTTGCTCAGCAAATCGAAACAGGAATCATCTGGGTCAACACGTGGTTGCATCGTGATTTGAGGACACCGTTTGGTGGCGTCAAGAATTCAGGTGTTGGTCGAGAGGGCGGCAATTGGAGCCTCGGATTTTTCTCAGAACCACTCAATGTTTGCATCAAACACGGCCAAGAATGACGGCGAGCCTTTGAAATGTTGAATTCAATCGGAAGCATGAGGCAGAACGATGTCGGTTCACAGGAAAGCAACGAAAGTTACGACGCATACGCTTCAAGAAATGAAGCGTGCCAACGAACCCATCACCATGTTGACGGCGTACGACTACTCACTTGCTCGTCTTGTTGACGCAGCAGGTGTTGACGTTATTCTCGTTGGTGATTCTGCTTCCAACGTCATGGCAGGTCAGGTGACAACCGTCCCAATGACGCTCGATCACATGATCTACCACGCTCAATGTGTTCAGCGTGCTGTCGATCGAGCACTCATTGTCGTCGACATGCCTTTTGGAACCTACCAAGGAAATTCTCGACAAGCTCTCGAAAGTGCAATCCGCATCATGAAAGAAGCAGAGGGCCATGCTGTCAAACTTGAGGGTGGTTCTGAGATTGTTGAATCGATTGAACGAATATTGACTGCAGGTATTCCTGTCATGGGACATCTTGGGCTTACGCCTCAAAGCATCTACAAGTTCGGGACTTACACAGTTCGTGCTAAAGAAGACGAAGAGGCAGAGAAGTTGATTGAAGATGCAAAACTTCTCGAGGAAGCAGGATGCTTCGCAATTGTTCTCGAAAAGATTCCAAAGGAACTTGCACAACGCGTTCAGAGCGAGTTGAGCATTCCAGTCATCGGCATTGGAGCAGGTCCTCACTGCGATGGACAAGTCCTCGTCCTTCACGATCTTCTTGGAATTACAATGGATTTCTCACCACGATTCCTTCGCCGTTATCTCAATCTTGCAGAGGAAATCGATGGTGCCATTCGTTCCTATTGCGAGGATGTCCGTTCTGGGGATTTCCCGAACGAATCCGAGTCCTACACGTCCTAGAGGTAGATGAACGCTAGTACACTGCCGCCAAAGGCACCAACGTTGACCGCCATTCCGTGCCAGAGGCCATATCGAAACGGTGGGAACTCAAACTGTAGCCAGAAGGAACTAATGAACAACCAGGCAATGGCTGGAAGGAATCCAGCAAGATAGACCGATGAGGTTCCGAACATCCAAACCATGGATAGGCAACATGCCGTGGCTGCAAAACCCATAGCATACTCCCCCGCACGGCTCATTTCCATTCCAATGAGTACCTTGTAAATCAGTGGTGAAGCCACGAGGTACATTGCAAACGCACCGTGAACAGGATTTGGAACGAACGTGTCGATTCGAGGCATCACAGTAAGTTGCCATATCGCACCAAAGACCATTCCAATCAACAATGGAGCCATCATGTGGCGAAGCATATCGGAGAAGATTTCGCTTCCCGTAACGCCCGTATCATCGGTGTCGAACGTCGGTGAATCTTCTGATGCTAAGGGCGCATCGTCCATCTCCGACATGCTTTGCGCTTGGACCCTTCTCGTTTGAGTTTTAGCCTTCTGTTGCGATGCATCCATATGCGTCTTATGCTTGGTCGAACTATG
>CALDQY010000241.1 GCA_937911445.1 uncultured Rhodobiaceae bacterium
GGGCAACCTCGAAATCGAGCGCCTTACGCTCGCTGGGATGTCCGTTGGTATTGCCCGACGTTGTCTTCATGAAATGAACAAATATGCCTCAGAACGAGAGGCATTCGGTGTTCAAATTCGATCGTTTGGACAGATGCAACGTCACATCGGAGAATCTTGGGCCAAGTACCGAGCCATGCGTGCATATGTTTACGACACAGCAAACAACATCCAACTCGGTAAGTCAGGGCAGCGTCTTGATTCAGACGGTGTCAAACTGTTTGCAACAACAGCTGCGAAGGAAATCGCTGATGCAGCCATCCAAGTGATGGGTGGATACGGATATGTGGCAGAATACCATGTTGAGCGACTCTGGCGTGACTCAAAACTCCTTGAAATCGGTGGAGGAACCCTCGAATCGCACCAGAAGAACATCACTCGTGATCTTGCGAAAGATTCTGAAGCAATCAATCGATGACTTCGTTGGTTTCCTTGATGCCAACCATTTGTTTCGTCATGCGCCAGGCTGACGTAATCATACTGACACCGATAATGGCTGCTGAAGCCAGTACCGTTGTCCAAACCCAAGCGCTGGAAATCGTGGAGAGTGATTCCTCGGAGAGAAGCATTCCCATCATTGCTGCCATAGCAATTGCCAATGAAATTTGAATTCTGTAAAGAATAGGGACAGTAAGAACAGTTCCCACTCGAGCCATTCTGAAGAAGAGGAACATGGACCAAGAAAATACACCGACGGTCCACAACAATATGCTTGGTTCGTATGTGTTCAGTAAGAGAATTTCATTGTCCCGAAGGTATCCATCTGCAGAGAACAACGAAACAAGGAGGAGAAGTGATGCTCCCATAATGTTGAGCACTTCAATCAGGACGTTCCCACTCCGAACCTCTCTTCGCTCAGGTTGATGATATGGTTCCGAATCAACGATTGTTGTTATTGGAATTTCTTTGGTTACCGCAGTCCCCAACTTAGTGATTCGTCTCTCGAGCATGTCAAGTCGTTCGCTGAGTCGGACCATCTCCTCAACGATCTGGATTTGGGCTTCGTTTTGGGAATTGAGCAATTCAAATTGTTGAGCATCAACTTCTGGTGAAATCATCATTGGAGGGGCGACATCGATGTAACCCTCTTCCTTAATTTCAGACTTGATGGATTCCAACTTAGCTTCTTTTTTCTTCTTTGAACGCTCTTTTGTCTCCACAACCTTGCTCTGAATTGCTTCAGTAGTCGTTTCAATCCCAGACTTCGTCGCAATGGCAGCTTTCTTTGACAGTTCCGCAATTTGAGCTTTCGTTTTCTGGAGGAATTCCATAATCGAGTTCTCTGGCTTTCCCTCCTCAACCATACTCCAACCAACCTTCGGTGATACATTAGCACTTCTGTGAACAGACTCACTCAATATCGTACCAAACTTCGTCTCTCAAATCGTACCATGGGTTGATGCCTACACTGCTGTAGCCAGAGTGTGCAGTTGATTCCACGAAGTAAAATGGGAGTGATGATTTGGCTCCCTCTCCATACCACCCATCTCCTGAATGATCAGGAAGGTAAAGAACGGGCCATGCATGACCTCCCCAATCTTCCTCTGAATTTGGTTTGACAAGACCGAGCATTAAGGCTGCGTCATAACCCAATGCTTCCATCAAACTGATGTAAAGAGCTGAAGCATCTTCACAATCACCACCTTGCTCCCATAGCATCTCGATTGGATATTTTGGATAGTCAGATTGTTCACCAGCATCATCAAGATCGTAGAGATATTGAATATCACCAACAAAAGCGTGAATGAAATCAGCCACCCCGAGCGATGAAGTGTATCCTGCTTGATTGGCCATGCTTTCGAGGGTCGTTGCCAAATCAACGATGTATGGAGCCTCAGGGGTTGAAAATCGAGCATATTGGTCGATGACATCGGCATAGGTTTGGTTACCAGACCAAAGAATGGAATGATCAAGTGAGCGATAATACACATAGGTTTGGTAATCTAAATCAATATCCAACTGATAGTATTGGTCATTGAAATCCCAGTTGTGCGTTATTCGAGTAATGGTTCGACTATCAAATGGAACAATTTCGAGTGCTAATTCGCCATCCCAACCGTTGGAATCTTGTGTGCCATCACCAACAACTTGCAGTCGTTCCAATTGCTCAACGCTGTCAAAATCAATAACAAGACGTTCAAGATTGGAATCGTCACTGATGTCCATCAAGTCATCAGCATATGCATCAGAGTCCCATGCCTCAATTTCGATGTAATGATGGCGAATACCCTCGTCAAGATCGAAATAGAACGATGTACCAACATCGTATTCGTCACCGGTGGCTAGGGACCAATACGAATTCTGGTCCGGTACACAGCCCTGTGAAAAGTTGTTGATGTACACGCAAAAATAGATTTCAGAATAACTGTCAAAATAGTCCATCGAATCGTGAACAATAAAGGTCGACAAATTAAGGAAAATCGCTGCATCGCGACCAGGATTCACATCGTATGTGTCAAGATAGCCATCGTTGTCATCATCAGGGTCTTGGTTATCACCGATTCCATCACCATCAACATCCTTCCACTCCGTTCCATCGAATGGGAATTCGTCAGGGTCATTTCCACTTTGATTGTCACCCCAGCCATCACCATCGGTGTCCATCCATTGTGTGTCATCGGTTGGAAATGGATCCCCTTCATCGGACCAACCATCTGAATCGGAATCGAGACATCCGTTTTGATCTTGATATGAATCACCGGCTTGGTTGCTACAATCGTCTTGATTGTCGCCCCACCCATCTTCATCCGAATCAAGCCATTCGCTCGGGTCAAGAGGAAAACTATCGTTCAGATCGGAGTACCCATCTGAATCAAAGTCTTGGCATCCAATTCGATCAATTGTTGAGTCACCAAATTGTTTTGGACAATCGTCTTGATTGTTGCCCAAACCATCACCATCGGTATCGAACCACTCTAGAGGATTCGAATCGAAGACGTCAATGTCATCAGCATAACCATCGCCATCCGAGTCCTTGATGGATTGAATCGGCGATAAACTTGGAGAGAGAATGACAAAGAGTAAGCTGGTCACGATGAGGAAGGAAGGTACGACCGTTTTGAAAATGGATTTCGAAACACGTTCAGCACCAGGTGCTGGGATCCACTCTTGGCCATTCCACAACCAATTGCCATCGTCTGACAATGTCATATTCGATTCTTATCATGTGGAATGTTAAACATTCCGCCGACAACATCAGTACTCAACCGGAATCGGGTCAAGCGTTCTCCAAAGATACCAACATGCCATTGTACGATACGGAGTCCAGCGCTTTGCGACTTCTTCAGCTTCATCCATGGTTTCGACTTCAGGGAACAATCGTTTGATGGCATTGACCAATCCGATGTCTTTCGGACTGTAGACATCAGGCAAGAGGAGTGCAAAGATCATCACCATCTCGGCTGTCCACGGACCTACACCTTTGAATTGAATGAGGTGTTTGCGCACTTCAAGTTCGGTCGACGTTGCGTATGGAAAGTTGAGGAGTTCTTCTGAATCATTGGCCAATCCAAGGATGTAACCACTCTTTGGACGGGTAATCCCACATGATGCAATCTCTTCTTTCGTGAATTGGCGCACATGTTTTGGAGTAACTTGCCCGACCATGGTTTCAAATCGGTTCCAAATGCTTTCAGCTGCTATGACACTAATCTGTTGGCCGATAATCGAGCGAACAATTGTGTAGAACAAATCACCCCTTCCTTTGAGACCCTCTTTACCATACATTTCGATGCATTCAGCCATGATGTCATCGCTTTGGAAATGCTCAATGGCATCGTTCCACCACGATGGCTCACCCTTCTCCATGGGTCTTCCAAAAACACAGAGGTTTTGAGTCCTCGTCCATTGCCATGGGTATGCGAGATGAACTTCAAACACTCCTACGACTGAAAGACATCCCCCGAACAGGTTGGGTTCGATCGGGTGTTGAACACCCTGAGTCGGTAGCTGCTCACTCGTGGGGCATGGCTGTTCTTGCACTACGTTTGTGCCCAGAACATCTCGACCTTTCCAAAGTGCTGTCCATGTGTCTCGTTCACGATGTAGCAGAGATTGTTGTCGGCGATCTCACGCCACATGATGCCATCCAAGGAGAAGAAAAACATGACTTGGAACGAGCGGGGATGCTCAAAATCGCACCTCAATGGGTCGACTTGTTCGATGAATACGAACAAGGCACCAGTGAAGAGGCACGTTTTGTCAAAACCATGGACAAGTTGGACATGGGATTGCAAGCCATGAATTACCAACAACAAGGACTCGATTTGAGCGAATTCATTAACAGTGCTCGCTCAAAAACAGACCAAACTGAATTTGCATCGTTGCTGGAATGAGGTCTTTAAGCCGACAAGGACAAAAACAAGGACATCTGCCCAGAGACTACAGCCCGATGGTGTAGTGGTCCATCATGGTGGGTTTTGGTCCCGCCGACCTCGGTTCGAATCCGAGTCGGGCTACCATCACTGCATCCACATTTCCCGGCCACGCTGCGTGAACATTACAAAAACATGGCCTGAAACCATGGCCGTCCAGAAAAGCAAGTTGAATATTGGATTTCCACTCATTGCCCTCTCCCAAGAATCCATGATGAACAAATAATCGATCATTGAAACAATTGCACCAAGACCACCAACTATACTCAGTACGGTGCATGCAACGAGGGCAGCAAAGTTACGTCGGATAGATCCAATTCCTGCAACCGCTAATGCAAGTCCAAAAACGCCAACTATGAATGAAAATATCATCACGCCCGCACCCAAGCTCGTGCCAGAACCGATGTCGGATTCAACCCCTGATACTTGCGAACCTAAGAACATACCAACAAAACTCAAGAGCATGGTCACAAAACCAAAAATGGTGATGATAAGTCCCATGGACCATCTTAGTGCTGCACCACCTGACAC
>CALDQY010000242.1 GCA_937911445.1 uncultured Rhodobiaceae bacterium
TATTTCGGAGAAACCACAATCTTTGCACTGGTAGATGCTTCCTAGCAAGTAGTTTTGGAATCCGCCAAGATTGTTGATCTTGACATTCTTTGAGTCGCATTTTGGACAAACACCGGTATTCTTCATGCACCTAATATACTGAGAGAGTGTATGAATGAAGCGGTTGGAAGATTACTTCGAGTGTAACTTTATTTCAGAAGCGCACCAAACCACAATACCTGTTTTGGTTTCTGACACAAGAGAGCCTACTTGGGCTTGAATTGATGCGACAACAATAGGTCGGGTAGCTCTGAGATCTCTTGGTCGTTGGAAATTGACTTCGCCCATTCAATGAGTGCTTCGTAGTGCTCAGTCGTTCCGAGTTCACCGAGCCAAATACGCTCGTTCCCATTCATCATCAATGTGACATTGTTGAGGCTGCAAGGACCAAGACATCCCGATATTGACAAACCTACATGCTCATGCAGACCATGCTCTTTCCAGGCGTTCTTGAGGTACTCGATTGGAACTGCACTGTTACCCTTTTCCATTCTGCCACAGCAACAACCATCGCAGACGAGGAGCCTCGGTGCCATGATTCTCACACCTTGATTCAGAGGCTTGCACGAACGTAATCGTCGTTGTCGATTGGAACCCAAACATTGGATTTTTCTTCATTTTGAATCTCGACTCTGTACGGATTACCCTCGTCCCAGGTTCGTAGGATACGCCCTTCAGCGAATTCACCGATGTTAGCGTAGACTGTGTCGCCTACATTGAAACGAAGTTCTTCTGCTTGGCATTCAAGCAATCCTTTCTGAAGAGCTTCATGATCGAGGTCCTTCCCAATGAAAACGAAGCGACATTCCCTTGTTTCTCCTTCCTTCCATAGGCCGATGTCTCGACTATAATCTCCGCCAAACAACATGTGTACTCCTTGGAAAACGTATTTTTCATCTACACCTTTGACAGCAAGAACGCCCTTGTAACGGAACAGATTTTCGCCATCCTCTCGCATGAGCTTACCGATGTAACGCTCGAGTTTGTTGACGTTGAGTTCACCTTCAAACTTCATGCTGGTCGAAGTAACACGATCATCGTGTTCATGCTCTGATTCAGTATCGAGGAATTCCGGGTCCATCTCAAGCGTCTTTTCCAAATCGAAGGCTCCAATGTTGATGAGCTCCTTCGGGTCAATGATGCTGTTTTGGGTGTGGAAAATAGGAGCGAATCCGTTGATGGATTTGATACGAGATTCAACGTTGGCGAGTTCATCCTCATCGACCAGATCGATCTTGTTCAGCATGATGCGGTCAGCAAAAGCGAGTTGTTCCACGGATTCATTTTCAATCCCTTCTGGTTTTTCGTCGTCTAAGTGCTGAATGATGTGTTTTGCATCGACAACTGTGATGATTCCATCTAGGTTGTAATTCTCTGCAACTCGCTCGTCAGCAAAGAACGTCTGAGCAACAGGAGCAGGATCGGCAAGCCCTGTGGTTTCAATGATGACGCCATCGAAATCCTTAATTCGGTCGTGCATGTTATTGAGAACTTCCGTCAAATCGCCTCGAACAGTGCAGCAGATACATCCGTTCATCACTTCGATGATGCTTTCTTCCGAACTTTCAACGAGAATGTTTTCGTCGACACCAACGTCTCCAAACTCGTTTTCAATGACTGCGAACTTCATCTTGTGTTCAGTACTCGTCAAAATGTGGTTCAGCAAGGTTGTTTTCCCAGAACCTAGGAAACCAGTTAGTACGGTAACAGGCAGACGCTTCTCTTCGATTGCATCACTCACGGTATCACTTGTCCTTGGGTTTGTTAATATCTATTTAATGAAAACTATTAATTGGCAAATATCAAATTATTATTGTTCTGCGGGTGAAACCGTTGAATTCATGTGCCGTGTATCCATGTAGACATCATGCCAGAGGATGTGTGCTAAGGCTTATTTCATCATGTTGATTAGCAAGTGCAGTGAGCCTCTATGATTTCCCAGAGAATTTTGCTGTGGATTTTGCTCACCTTCTCGATCATATCGATTTCGAGCGCTGGAGCGGTATTCCA
>CALDQY010000243.1 GCA_937911445.1 uncultured Rhodobiaceae bacterium
ATTTTTCTCGTTCCAATTTTTTTGAATATGACAGGTTCGGAATGGGTTAGTATTTGTTTGAGACAGGCGCGAACTGCTTCTTCGCTACTCTCACGACTCGTTGGCGCCATAATTCTGAAGAGACGATGATCGGCAGGGGCACGAGGCGATAAGTGGACATCGCTTTCATGCAATATCCCACTAACGGGTACATCCGCGTCCGGAATTAATGTCCCATAGCCTCGCTGAACTTCGCTCACACCATTGTTGTGGTAACCTGCAACGTATACGTCCAATGAAGTGAAATCCTCGTTTGTTCGGTCAAGAGGGGCACACCAGATAACAGAACTGATTGGAACATGATGCTCTGTAGTAACCTCCTCAGGCTTGCTGATGTCTTGATTGAAATGGAATTTGACGTTCTCAAACGTTTTCAGTTCTTGAACAAGTGCATCAACCAGGGTTTGCATTCCTCCAGAAAAAGATGCTACTGACCCTTTTCTTGGTTGAAACAGAGGATAAGTCTCTGCCATCTTCTTCTTGATTTTTGACCATTTGATTGGTGGTTCATCACCAAACTTCGTCAATGAAGGCATCAGAAAATCAGCATCAACGTTGGCTGATATCTCATTCACAATACCGAGCGTCATCGCATCAGCGATTGTCTCTGATGGGAAGACCTGAGCAACTGATTTCTTTCCCTCTCTTGATGAACGGAGAGATCGAAACAGGCGTAATGGACCCATTTTGAGAGCAGAAATCCAAGATAATTGTGTTTTTTTCTTGTTGATGAGCAACCAACGTTTTTTTGCTTCAGGGTTGGATTCAGCAAATGCATTTCCAAGCCCAAGGTCTTCAACAAGCCTCCAGAATGCCGGGTGTGGTCGAGCAGCATTTACTGCAACATCACACAACCATTCTCCTTCGGACCACGTTTCTATGGTGCCGCCGCATCGATCTGTTCTCTCGAGAATCTCAATTTCAATATCGGGACGCTTCGATGCAATCCTGTAGGCGATGGCCAGTCCAGAGAGGCCTGCACCTACAATGCATAATTTCGAAGACGCAGACAAATTTGTTGCTACTAGGAGTGGTCGACGCAGTTCATCTCCGAAGCGAACCCAGTCCTCAAGAGAGTACAATGAATCACGCACCTAACCAGTTCACAGGTTCTCGAAGTATCTTGAGCAACCGTTCTTCCTCGGTCCCAATTTCTACTTCGTGACAGTACTCCCATCGAGCAGTAAGTGGGAGCGACATCAAAATGCTCTCTATACGACCGTTGGTGGTTAATCCGAATTTTGTTCCACGATCGTAGACGAGATTGAATTCTACGTATCGTCCTCTTCGTATTTGTTGCCATGCCTTTTGATTGGGTGTAAATGGCATGGATTTCCTTCGTTCGAGGATTGGCAAATAGGCTGCTAGAAACTGGTTGCCACAGTCTTGAACGAACTCAAAACACTCTTCTTTTGATGCTGCACGAATATCATCGAAGAAGATGCCACCCACTCCACGTCCTTCGTTCCGATGGGGGATATGAAAATAGGAATCGCACCACTCTTTGAAACGATTGTAATCTGCAACTTCGTGGCGATCACATGCCTCTTTGTGAACACGATGGAAATGAATTGCGTCCTCTTCAAACAAATACGATGGCGTAAGGTCAGCACCTCCCCCGAACCACCAACTGCCTTCAACTTCTCCAGCACCTCGCTCAAAGTAGCGATAATTTGCGTGAACTGTTGGTGCCATCGGATTGTTGGGATGGAGAACCAAGCTAATTCCAGTTGCAAAAAAGTCGAGATCACTGCCCTCGAGTTGATGACCTCCACCCATCTTCTCAGCAGCTTCTGGGCTAAGTGTGCCGTACACAACGCTCACGTTGACACCTGCTTTTTCAAACACATCTCCTTCTGAGAAGACGCGGCTTCGCCCACCTCCACCTTCTTCACGGGTCCATTCGTCTTCTCTGTAGTCGCTGTTATCGATGGTTTTGATAGCCTTGCAGATGGTATCTTGGAGTGCGTGGACCATCTCCACCATCTTTTCTCGCATCTCATTCACCTGTAACTGTACGCAACACTGCTTCCACGCAGTCGATTTGTGCACCCGGAGAAAAACCGTGACCGAGGTTGAAAATATGCCCTGGTTCATCTCCAGCGTTATGGAGTACATGTTCTGCTGCCTCTTGTGCAGCCTTTGGTGTTCCATGCATTCGCGAAGGATCAAGGTTGCCTTGGAAGGCAAATTGTGAGCCAAACTCTGCGCGATTCGCCCTGAGATTATCTCTCCAATCAAGGGACACTGCATCAATGTCGAGAGTTCGGATTTCATGGTGGAGATGTGAACTTCCTTTCGCATAATGGATTAGGGGAACGCGTCGTTTTGCTTTGCTCCGAAACACCTCAATGGCTCGCTCAGTTGCAGGTTTTGCATATTTTCGATAGTCGCTTTCCGAAAGCAATCCTGCCCATGTATCGAACATCTGTACTGCATCTGCACCACCGTGATTCACTTGGTCTGCCAACAGGTCACCAACAGCATCAGCCACATTCAGCAATACCCGCATAGCATCTTCTTGATTTGAGTACACTTTAGCCCGAGTTGAATGGAATTCTTTGTCACCAGTTCCTCCAGCCATGAGATACATCGATGTAGTCCATGGGCAACCAACAAATCCTAATCGTGCAATCTCTGAATTTTCTTCTCCAATGGCTCGTAATCCATCTGCTGCCCATGGCGCATGAGCACGAGCAGAAAACTTGGTCCAATCATCCACATCTTCGAATGAAAAGGGATCAATTCGGATACCTCCTCCGTACTCGACCTCATACCCTAGAGCAGGCAGTGGCGTCAAAATGTCACTGAAGATAATTGCTGCATCAATTGATTTGTACCGATGGATGGGTTGCATTGTTATTGTTGTGCATAAATCGAGGTCCATACATCGTTCCCAGAAGGAATGTTGAGATGCAAGGTTTCGATACTCCGGAAGGTGCCGTCCCGCTTGACGCATGAACCAAACAGGAGTCCGATCGACAGGCTCTAGATTGAGTGCTGAAACTATGCGTTCTTTCCCATTCATTATGACCAATCCAAATGTGTGAGAGAATCGTCCAAGGCTTCGACAAAACCAAGAATATGGGATTCGTTGTGCGATGTCGATAGGAAACCAATTTCGTAAGCAGACGGTGCAAGCATGAAACCACGGTTGAGCAACTCACGATGAACATCGGCGTACAACGTACCAGCATCTTTTGGTATCTGATCAGCTCGAATCGCAGGTTTGGCGTTACCGGGTGAGAACCAAAACAGACTCTCCATTCGAACCAAACGCATTGGGAAGTCGTGTTTTTCCAAAACGGATTGAACTTTTTCTTCCATCATTGCCCCTAAATGTTCCAAATAATCGTATGCATCCTCATCCAACAAGTCAAGCGTTTTTGCACCAGCAGCCATTGCTAACGGGTTCCCCGATAGGGTGCCCGCTTGGTAAACTGGACCCAGTGGAGACAGATGTTGCATGATTTCATCCCTTGCTCCGTATGCTCCGACAGGCAAACCTCCTCCAATGACCTTACCCAGTGCAGTGATGTCAGGAGTTACTCCACAGATGTCTGAATAACTGCCGTTCTTGAATCGAAATCCACTAATAACTTCATCAAAAATGAGCAAAGAGTCACTTTCATCACATAATTGTCGTAGACGAGAGAGATACTCATTTCTTTGAATCAAAAGTCCGTTGTTTGCAGGTAGTGGCTCAATCACAACGGCAGCGATTTCTTGACCGTGCTCACGGAAGAGAAATTCCACTGCTTCAATATCATCCAATGGGCAAATGAGCGTCGTCGCAACGGTATCGTTTGGAATGCCCGGGCTGCTAGCGATTCCAAAGGTGGCTAGACCGCTACCAGATGAGACCATCAGTGAGTCGACATGACCGTGGTAACATCCTTCAAATTTCACCAATAAATCTCGACCAGTGTAGCCACGAGCCAGCCTTACAGCGCTCATCACTGCTTCAGTACCTGAGGACACGAATCGGACTTTATCCATATGTGGAAATCGATTTTTCACTTTTTTCGCCAGCTCGATCTCACCTAGGTGCGGTGCTCCGAATGAGGTTCCATTAAGCATCTTCTCGTGAACTGCTTCGATGATTTTAGGATGCGAGTGTCCGTGAATGAGCGGACCCCATGATTGAACAAAATCAACCAACACATTCCCGTCGATATCGGTAACGTGAGCACCAGAGGCTTTTTCGAAGTAGATAGGGTTTCCATGGACCGATTTGAATGCCCGCACAGGCGAGTTCACTCCACCTACTAAATGCTCGACTGCGATACTGTGCATCGTATCGGATTTTGTTCGATCCATGTCCTCAACTCACTGCAACCACGCATTGCGCGCAATCTCACGCGCATGGTAGGTCACCACGACGTCGGCACCTGCTCTCTTGAATGATGTCATTATTTCACAGACCAATTTCTTACGAGAATCGAGGTCTTTTGCACTGTTCATAACCATGGCGTATTCCCCACTCACGTTGTAAACTGCTACCGGCCTGTGAACGCAGTCTGCTACTTTACGCAACACGTCAAGGTAAGGCAATCCTGGTTTGACCATGATGATGTCTGCGCCTTCGCTCTCATCAAGTTGAGCCTCGAGAACTGCTTCACCATATCCTGAGTTGATGTTCATTTGATGCGTTGAACGATCACCGAATTCTGGGCTTGAGTCTGCAGCGTGACGAAACGGTCCATAGAAGGAGGATGCGTATTTGACGGAATAGGATAGAACTCCTGTACTGGTATGATTTGCTGTTTCGAGGGCGTGTCGAATTGCCGAGACTCGGCCATCCATCATATCGGATGCACAGACATAATCAGCACCGGCTTGTGCGTGTGAGACCGCAATCTCACACAATCGATGAACAGATGCATCGTTGACAATGTGGTCATGTTCAACCAAACCACAGTGGCCATGATTTGTCGCAGTGCACAGGCAAACATCGGTCATAATGACGATTGTATCTCCAAATTCAGATTTGATTTGTTTGATCGCTTCGTGCAAATGCGACGTAGAATCAGATGCTTTTGTGGCCTGCTCATCCTTGTCCGATTGTTCGACGACACCGAACAACATGATGGCAGTGATACCGTGTTCCACATCCTTTCGAATCGTTTCAATGAGAACATCAACGGATTGCTGGTGAATACCTTCCATTCCATTTACGGGGTTGTCAACATTTGAACCCTGAACAACAAAGTGGGGTTGGACCAGAGACTTCAATGAGAAGTCTCCAAACAGGAGTTCTCTGCGAGCTTCTGTCCATCGGTTAATCCTTGGTCGTGTTTTCATATTACCCCTTCCTGTTTTGATTCCACCATTGTGTCAGATACTCGGTCGTGGGTCCCTCAAGGACTGAAACATTGCAATTTTTGAAGTGCTCCAGTGAGAGGATTGTGTTCCTCGTGTTGTTTCCCATACAAATAATCTCATTAGGGGCCTCAAGACCATTTTCGGCCCAAGATATGGCTGAAGATGAGGAGGAAATCAGGAGAACATCATCAGGTGATACGAAGGTTGGTTCAACTTTCTTTGCTTTGTTTTCGTAGCCAATCCAATCCAGAACATCATAGCCTGCGCGCTTTAGCTGAGCGGCAAATGTTTCTGGAGCAACACTGGAGCGAGGAAGGAGCAACTTCGTGTTTGTACCAATATTGGAGGAAATATAATCAAAAAATTCGTTTGAGTTTCGAGCCTTTGCACAAATCGCAACGGTAACGCCTCGCTGGAAACATGCTCTCGCAGTTCCTTCTCCAATTGCAACCCATTTGATTCGAGCGATGTCAGGGTTTGATTCTGCAGCAAGAATAGCACATCGGGCTGAAAATGGTGATGTAAGGATGAGATACGGCCACTGACGTTTGGATGTGTATTGCCCCAAGAAATCACGGGGCCATGCATCAAGATTTGGCTTGAGATCGATGACAGAAAGATTGGTCATGCCGATACCTTGGTTCGCTAGAACAGTTGAGATTCGATCCGAATTGAGCGTGGAAATGAATTTTGGTCCATCTGGCATCTCTGTTTCAGCAGGTGTTTCATCTTGCGGCAGGTGAAGTTCGAAGTCTTCGAACGCACCGTTGTACGAAAAGATGGAATATTCAAGCCCTGCACAAAACGTGGTTCTCCAGTTCTTCGGAGCGATTCGAACCATGAGGTGTTCACCACGCGCTTCGATTCCTGCTGGATAGAGGCATCCTCCTCCTGACATGTCGAGTATGGTGCGCTCACGAATGACGTCTGCTTCTGTCTGTGCATGGTTGAGAATCCTTCTCACATCGCTCAACTCCTCGAATCGGTCCGTTTTGCAGTGTATACAAACCGTTCCTTGACCGGGCGCAGTAGGCCAATCTCCTGAAGAGATACGGTATGCAGTGAGATGTTCATTGTGCTCATCGAGCACACCAGTTGTTCGCAGTCTACAAATTCCGGCCTCGGCTAAGATCAATGCATCAACTCTACCTTCAATCAGACGTTCTATTCTTGTCTCCACATGCCCACGTACAGAGAGCGGAATGAGATCAGGGCGTTGACTCAATAGCAGAGATTGCCTTCGGCCTGAAACCGTTCCAAACGTCGATCCATGCTCGATACGTTCGAGTAGGTCAGTGAGCGATGTGTTGGTGTCACCGTCTAGAACTTCGTACAGCGATGAATCGTCGTTTTTTCGTTTGAAAAGGATGAGATCGCTTGTTGAACCGCGTTCCATGTAGGCTAAGTTTGTGATGGCGTCATTCGGTGTGGTGGGAACATCCTTACTGGAATGAACGGCAATATCGACGAGCCCTTCGTTCAATTTTTGGTCGATTAGATGGATGAACTGGCCAACAGCTGCTGACAGATTCCCTCCCAAACTTCGGTCACCCATGGACTTGAATTGAATGATTTCCGTCTCTATACCTGCTTCATTGAGAGCAGAAGCAACGGTTTCTGCTTGCCATATTGCAAGGTTGGATGAGCGGGTTCCAATTCGAATCGGCATATTTCCTCCAATTCAAGCAACTGTTGCCAATGTGCGAATGGATGTTTCAACATCCCGTGATACTTCCGCCAATAGGTTGCTGTTCAAACTACGGCTCGTGCTGTTGACATAATTCGTCAATTCGGAGAGGTAGAACGAGTCGTTCTGTTGGCAAATCCAAGTTGCAATCTCTCGAGCGAATGCCCCGAGCTGTGGAATTTCCTTTTCATGTGCAGATTTGGAACTCTCCCAAGAAGTAGAAAGGTTCTCCATATAACCATAGATGAATGCTCGGAACTTGGCTTTATTTTTGTTGGTTAAGGCTTCCATGTAACGGTCTTGGATATTGTCGATGAGTTCGTTTCCTTTCTGCATCAGTGCTGTGTATTCAGAATGATCGATATTGCGTGCGACTTGAATCCAATGCTTCATTCCGAGCAGGACATGCTCGGTGGAAACTCCATCCTCTGAGATGGATGGTGGCCATGAAAAATCGAGGACCGTCGCTTGACCAGAAATTGGAAGTGGATTGTTTTCGTTGTATGCCGGAGTTGAACACCGCATTGTTGAAATGACGATATCGGCTTCCGCAGATGTCTCGTTCAATTTGTCGTAAGAAATCATTGTACATTGCTCTGCTTTTGAAGGATTACGTTTGGCAGATTCGGATGGGTTCCTTGAGACCACGACTATGTTGGTTTGGCCTAGGTCTTGAAGTGTTTCAACGGCTTTGAGACCCATGTCTCCAAATCCCAAGACGACAGATTGTACATCTCCCTTTTCCGATAGAATTTGCTCAAGCGAGTTTGTAGCCAGATTCAGCATCGATTCGGTGGAACTCGTATAGCCTAGTTCCTTGCGAATGATACGAGTTGCTGATATAATGTGTTCAAAGAACGCAAGATTGAATGTACCGATGAGATTGTTTTCTTTGTGAATGTTGATCGAAGAACGGAGTTGCGACATCACCTGCAGTTCTCCGATGATGAAGGAATCCAATCCGCTGCAGATCTTCACCAGATGTCTCCACGCATCTGAACCAGTCATGGTTTCGAATGGAATTTCATCGAGGTTGGTCATCTTTGAGATTCCGACTGCAAGGGTTGTTGAATCTACATCGAACCCGACATAGAGGACTCTGTTGCAGGTTGAAAATTCAAAAACTTCAGCGTCGACTGATTTGCTTAATTCTTGGATGAATACTACCCTTTCCTGTAAACTCATTCCTTCTGTCGTGAGTTGCTTTGCAACATCGATGTTGTTCGAATTGAATTTGAGTGATAGTAGGCAAATTTTGCCCTGCATTTTGTCCTCGTCTACGTGGTTGGCATCGGTGCGTATGCCTGTAGCAAGCGCTTCCAATTGTACCAATAAATCGGACATACGTACGTCAGCCTCAACTCGACCACTGGTCTAGACTATACAACAATTTGTCAACGGTTCTAAAGAGCGTCACGTCTCTCTCCCTCGCCGTGTAGATTATGCACACAACTCACATCGAGTGAATCGCATGGCCGAGTGTTGCTAGAACTCCCTCATGTGTCATTTCCGTCATGGTCGGATGAGCGTGGATGGTGTGTGCAATGTCTTCGAGTAGGGCCCCCATCTCAATCGCAAGGGTCCATTCTCCAACAAGCTCACTGATGTGTGTTCCAACACCTTGGATACCAAGAATTCGGTGATCGTCTTCCCGGGCTGTGACACGAATGAATCCTGCAGTTTTCTCAGCTTCTTGCGTCAATGCACGACCGTTTGCAGCGAGTGGGAATTTACCGGTAATGACCGGATGTCCAGCAGCCTTTGCCTCATCCGGTGAAAGACCAACGGAGACAACTTCAGGTTCTGTGAAGACGATGGCAGGAACTGCTGCAGGCTCATATGCTCGATTATGTCCAGCAAGAATCTCAGCAACCATTTCACCTTGGAAGGATGCAACGTGCGCAAGCATTTCGCCCAAATCACAAACATCTCCAATTGCGTAAACACCCTTCATGTTTGTTTCACACTTGTTGTTGACTTTGACGAATCCTCGCTCATCGAGAGCGACACCAGTTGGTGCAAGTGCAGCACTCATTGGTCTTCGACCAACAGTGACGAGGACTTTGTCGACGGTGAGCCGTTCTGGTTCCGTACCTTCCTCTGCATCTTTAGGGGTGTAAAGAAGATCGACACTCCCGTCCTTGTTTTCCTCAATACCTTTGGCGAAGACCTTGGTGTGGACAGCAATCTTCTGTTTCTTAATTGCGATTTCAAGCGGACGTCGAAGTTCCTTATCGAATATTGGTAGGACCGAATCCATGGCTTCAACAACCGTGACTTCACTGCCTAACATTCGGAACGTGATACCGAGTTCGAGACCGATGTAACCGCCTCCAACAACAGCGATTCGCTTTGGTAGTTCTTGGAGCGAGAGTGCTTCTTTTGAAGAGATGACATGTTCACCGTACTTCATGAATGGGAGTTCGATAGGAATCGAACCGTTCGCAAGAATAACATTCTCTGCTTGAATGAGGAGTGCGTCTTTGCCTTTACCGATCTTGACGGTCTTTGCATCTTGGAATTCCGCCCATCCATTGATGAGTTCAACACCTGCATTCTTGAGCAGAGCTTCAACTCCTTTGTTGAGTCGATCGACGATGCCGTCTTTCCAAGCCACCGTATCAGCCATCTTGAGTTCAGCAGGACCTGGGATACTGATGCCCATATGACCTCCTTCCTTCGCATGTTCTGCGAGTTTGTGGAACGAATGCGCTGCATGAATGAGCGCTTTCGAAGGAATGCATCCACGAATCAGACAGGTTCCACCGGCTCGTTGGCCTTCAACAATGACAGTATCCATGCCGAGTTGCCCGGCACGTATGGCAGCAACATATCCACCAGGGCCAGCACCAATAACCAAAACTTTGCAATTGCGTGTTTTCATTCCAATACCTCACATGAAGATGGTTGCTGGGTGCTCCAGCATCGACTTCAGCAGTTGAACGAGACTTGCCCCGTCATGGCCGTCCACAACACGGTGGTCCCATGAAGAGGAGAGGTTCATGATTCGACGAACTTCCACTCGCCCATCGATGACCACAGCACGATCTTTTGCGTTGTGAACACCAAGGATTCCAACTTCTGGCTTGTTGATGATCGGCGTTGCCCCCAGACCACCCATTCGACCAAGGCTAGTGATGGTGAATGTCGAACCACTGAGTTCGTCCGCGCCTGCCTTGCCGTCTCGTGTTGCTTGGGTGACACGGCCCATTTCAGCCGCAGCGGACCAAATGTCCATTGCTTCAACATGCTTGACAACTGGGACGTAGAGTCCGCGGTCGGTCTGTGTAGCGATTCCCAAGTGGATGGCTTCGTGTCGAGTAACGACACCGGCTTCGTCATCAAACAGTGCGTTACACTCTGGTCGTTGTCCAAGTCCCTTGACGAGAGCGAGCATGATGAACGGGAGGTATGTGAGTTTTGGTGCCCCTTCTGGTCGAGTTGCATTGAGGTGCTGTCGTAGCGATTCAAGTTCGGTGACATCGACTTCTTCGAAGTAGGAGAAGTGTGGAATCGTACTGTAGGATGCCATCATTGAATCAGCAATCTTCCGTCGAAGACCAATGACCTTGATCTCCTCAGTTCCAGTCTTAGCAACCTTCGCAGAACTTCCGATTGGCATGGTTGGAGATGCACGTGATGCACCTCCGCTGAGGTGTACATCAAGGTCAGCATGCGTGATTCGACCTGCAGGGCCTGATCCTGCAACATGATACAAATCGACACCAGCATCGCGGGCGCGCTGTCGAACAGCAGGAGCGGCGAGTGGCTTTGTACCTGGTGCACGTTCAACGGCTGGCCCTGCAGTGGCAACTGGTGCAGGAGCGGGGGTAGGTTCAGGTGCTGGAGCAGGTGCTGGTTCTTGCTCTGCTACTGGCTCAGAAGCCTCTTCAACAGACGGTGCAGCAGGCTCAGGTTCGCTTGCAGATGCGTTTCCGTCTCCATCGACTTCGAATTCAATACATACGACGCCGACTGGTAGGATGTCACCTGCTTCACCAATGATTTTGGTGACTGTTCCATCACATGGTGCTGGGATTTCGACGGTGGCCTTGTCGGTCATAACCGAAAGAATAGGATCGTCTTCCTTGACGGTATCACCAACGGCGACCATCCATTCGACGACTTCACCTTCGACAACGCCTTCTCCGATATCTGGTAGTTTGAATGCAAATGTTCCCATGTTTATTCCTCCTGTGTTTTCTTTATGGCTTCAGCAATACGCTGAGGACTTGGCAAATAATCCCATTCCGTTGTGTGCGGGAATGGTGTGTCCCAACCGGTGACACGCTGAATCGGAGCTTCGAGGTGGTAGAAGCATCGTTCTTGGACCGATGCACTCATCTCAGCACCAAATCCACTGGTCTTTGGTGCTTCGTGAACGATAACGCAACGTCCTGTCTTCTTCACGGAGTTGACCACGGTATCTCGGTCCCAAGGAACGAGCGTCTGAAGGTCGATCAATTCACAGTCAATTCCTGAATCCTTGATGGCTTGCTCTGCAACGTGAACCATGGTTCCGTATGCGATAACCGTACATCCAGAACCTTCACGCACAACTCGTGCTTGCTCAAGTGGAACGATGTAGTGATCTTCAGGAACATCGGCATCAGGGTGCCCATTCCATGTCGGTACGTTGTGTGGGTCACCATAGAAGGGCCCACGGTAGCATCGCTTCGGTTCAAAGAAGATGACAGGGTCGTTGCATTCAATCGATGCGAGCAACAGCCCCTTTGCATTGTAAGGTGTTGAACAGTAGACGACTTTCAATCCGGGTGTATGTGTGAATTGTGCCTCTGGTGACTGTGAGTGATGGTGTCCGCCCTTGATTCCTCCACCAGCAGGTGTTCGGAACGTAACTGGGGAAGAGAATTCTCCACCTGAGCGATGGCGAAGTTTTGCAATTTCATTGACGATTTGGTCGTAGGCTGGGAAGATGTAATCTGCGAATTGAATTTCTGCAACAGGTCGTAGCCCATTGAGGCCCATGCCCATTGCGATTGCAGCGATACCGCCTTCTGCGAGAGGTGAATCAAAGACCCGGTGCGGCCCGTATTCCTTCTGAAGCCCTTCAGTGACTCGGAAAACGCCACCAAAGTATCCAACGTCTTCTCCAAAAATGACGACGTTTGGATCGTCCTTGAGCGAAATGGAGAGTGCTGAATTGAGCGATTTAATCATGTTCATGTCTGGCATGATATCACTTCCCTAGCTCCTCTCGCTGCTCTTGGATGTGCCAAGGAACGGTCTCGTACACTTCTGTGAAAATGGTTGATGCTGGTGGATACGGGCCAGATGCAAGGTCGCCGAATTCGCATGCTTCTTTGTAAGCAGCCATGACTTCGTCATCGATCTTTTGTGCAAGGGCTTCATGCTTCTCTTCGTCCCATTCTCCAATAAGGACGAGATGGTCTTTGAGTCTCTGAATTGGGTCGCCACCCGGCCAACATGCAGCCTCGTCGTTTGGTCGATAGGCCGATGGGTCATCAGATGAGGAGTGGGCTCCTGCACGGTAGGTGTAGACCTCGATGTGCGTTGGTCCCATTCCTGCGCTGGCTCGGTCACGTGCCCATTTGGTGATGCTGTACAAAGCGAGGAAATCATTACCATCGACACGGAAGGATGGAATGTCGTAGGCAAGTCCTCGCTCAGCGAACGTGCGTCCTCCTGTTGCAAGGTTTGCGTGTGTAGAGATGGCCCATTGGTTGTTGACGACGTTGAGGATAACAGGTGGCTTGAAGGTCGAAGCGAAATTCAATGCGTAGTGGTAGTCTCCTTGTGCTGAAGTTCCATCGCCGAGCCATGAAATACAGACTTCGTCCTTCTTCTGATATGCACTCGCCATGGCAACGCCGACTGCTTGTGAGAATTGCGTACCCACTGGGGACGAGATCGAAATGAATCGTCCTTCTTTGTAGGTGTAGTGAACGGGCATTTGTCGTCCACGAACGTTGTCTTCCGTATTCCCTATGCAGTGGCAGATCATGCTTACCATGTCACGGCCACGAACGAATTGTGCTCCCGGTTGTCGGTAGGAAGGGAAAACCCAATCCTGGTTTTCCAGTGCCATGGTTTGGGCAATCGCAACGGCTTCTTCACCGAAGGATCGCATGTAAAAGGAAAGTTTTCCAGTTCGTTGCATCTTTATCATGCGATCGTCGAAGATTCGAAGACGCATCATGTACTCGAGGCCTTGAATCAATTCAGATGCGTCGAGTTTCGGATCCCATTCTCCTTTGGCCTCTCCAGCATCGTTCAGTACACGTAGCAGTCCACGAGCGTGTGGTGCTGAATCGTCAGCAGTGCATGTGGCAGGATCCGGTCGCCAGAGGTCGCCTGGTTGTTCCTTGAAAGCACCGCCAAAGTCAGCTTCTTCACCCGGGCGAAACGGTGGTACTCCGATGGTGTAAGGTGCGGTCGTAGCCGTCAATCGGTCCGTCATTGCTCCACCTCACTATGACTCGGCATTAAGGCATGTTGGTTAGTTGGTTTGGGCTGAACCAGCACATATGCGCCAGGCATTTCCTCAGTGTTGCTTTCATCGAGTGTCTTTCGCATCAGCAACCCTGCTTTGTACGAGGAGCGTACCAACGGCCCGCTTGCAACGCCTGAAAATCCCATTTCGATGGCTTTCTTTGCCCAAACATCGTACAGTTCAGGTTCAGGGAATCGGTCGATAGCAAGATGGTTCTTTGAGGGTGCAAGGTATTGGCCGATGGTGATTAAGTCGACACCAGCGTCACGCAACAAGTGCATGGCTTCGACGATTTCTTCATCCGACTCACCGACGCCTACCATCAAGGACGATTTCGTCAACATGTCTGGCCGAAGTCGTTTCGCCTCTCGTAGAATGGAAAGTGATTGCTCAAAGGATGCTCGTGGGTCTCGAACGATGGAGTCCAAACGTGGGACACATTCGACATTGTGTGCAAACACAATCAGTGGACTGCCATCGAGAAGGTGGGCAAGATCGTCCAGATCTCCTGCAAGATCAGAACACAAGAGCTCCAAACTTACCTCAGGACATCGCTTTGCTACAGCAGCAATGCATTGTTTGTAGTGGTCAGCTGCTGAATCCTCCAAATCATCTCGATTGACGACTGTAATGACTGCATGACGCAGATTCATCGAGGCTACAGCATCTGCGAGATGTTGTGGTTCGTCAACATCGAGTGGCGGAGGGATCTTTCTCGTCCCAACCGCACAGAACCGGCAACCACGTGTGCATTCTTTTCCAGCGATCATGAAAGTAGCATCACCGCTGGACCAGCAATCGTGAATGTTTGGGCATTTGGCTTCTTGACAGACCGTGTGAAGTTGGTTGTCTTTAACAGCATCCATTGTGTCGTTGAAAATCGCTTGCTGTGAGCCAGATGGTAACTTTGTTCGGAACCATGGTGGGAGGCGAGGACGTGCAGTTTTTTGGCTCGCCATTTTCAGATTCTTTGCCATGAATTGCCCCCCTTGTTCAATCCGACATGAATGAACATCAAAAAGGTGCGCAGCCCAGCAATTCGAGGTTTTGCGGGGATACGAGCATATATGTGTGAGAAGAAAAATCGAAACCCATGACAGCCAAGGTATGCCTCGTGACAGGAAGCGGCCGACGAATAGGCGCTTCCATCATTCGGAAGTTCGCCGAAGAAGGCTATGCTGTTCTCATTCACGTTTCGCGTTCTGTTGAAGCAGGTGAGTTGCTCAAATCTGAGCTTCTTGCACAGGGTCAGAAAGCAGATGTTGTTCGTGCCGATTTGTCGGACGAGAACGAGACTGCAAAACTCATCCAAACGATTACTCAACATCCATTCGTTGCTAATCGAAAAGGATTGGATGTCCTCGTACA
>CALDQY010000244.1 GCA_937911445.1 uncultured Rhodobiaceae bacterium
CGATGAGAACTACGAAATTTCTTGGACAGTCACCGATGATGAAGGAACCACATCCGATGCAGGCTCCACTGCAGTTACAGATGGATCCTACAGTTCGTACGACAGTGCTAACGCAGAAATCAATGGATTTGGCGAGTACTGTGTTGACATCGAAGTCACTCGATTGAGTGATAGTGAAGTTGTTGGTACTCAACAAGAGTGTGAATCGGTTTCACAAGATATTGAACCGAGTGATCGACTCGTGACCATTGTCGAAGCACTTGCAGAATCGACACTGGACAACACCATGGAGTCCTTTGGACAAAACCTTGAAAACCGTTTGTCCAACTTTGAGGATGATTATGATGTTGCATACGAAGATGGTATGATCTACGCATTGTACGATGATTCAACCAACCGTTTCGTTGGTTTCCAACTGGTTGCATCACCAGGTGGCACACAGTGGTACACACTCATTGGACCAGATAGCACAGCTTACGGTACGCCTCAGAGAGGTCTCTCAGTAACCTACTTCACCGGTATTGAAGCGGTTGAAGAAGCTCAGGAAATTGAGGACCAAACCGATTTGAGCGACCTCGTCGATGTTACACAACACAACACCGAAGATGTTGAAGCAGTCAACGAAGGTATTGATCCTGCTACGCTCCCTGAAGAGCCAAACAACGAAGAAGCCGAAGAAGAAGTATCCGAGGAGACCTCAGAAGAAGATCTATCCACGCTTCTTCCCTTCCTCTCACCAGTAACCACTCTGGCGATGATTGCACTTGCAGGAATGTTTGTATCAATCCGTTCGAAGGACGAAGAATGAGCGAAGCAACGGGTCACGAACCCATTGCCCGCTGGCGAGTTATTGCCAGCCTCACGCTTATCCTTCAGATTGTGATTCTACTTTCACTGAAGTCTACTCTTGATGAGGAATCTTGGTTTGTCGGCACGCTCTCGGCAACCGTTGAAGAGGGTCCACTCTCGCTTGAAGGCGTTTCGGCCAATGTCACCATCGATATGCAGAACGACCAAGATGACCTGAGCATCGAATTGTTCGGTCCTCTGCGACTAAGTCATTGGCAAGATGAGCGAGATGATCGAGCTGCTTTGTCGGAGCAAGAAATCGAAGAGTATGATGACAATCTCGATGAGGCCTTTTCTTCACCTTCTCCAGATACTGTGAAATCGACGACATTCATGGTGATTCACATCAGTATTGGCCTTGCTGCACTTCTTTTGGTGTTGATCTGTATCGATTTGAACAAACAAGCAAGTGGAATCAAACGAACCGTTGTTCGGCGTTTTACCTCATTTGCTTCGTTCACAAGCGTCCTCAGTGTTTTGGCTTTGATTCTCTTTATCCTGCCAGCATCATGGTTTGCTACCGTTGCTGATAATCCTCAAGATTTTAGCAACAGTCGAGACGATGTAGCCTTTCTTGCTCATGCTGAATTTTCTTCAACGTCAAACCTAGGCTTGGGTGGATTTACGCTGGATTTTGAAGTGAGCGGCTATGATATCGGAATGGTCCGTCCTGCGAATCGCTCAGCCGTTGAAGCAACTCCTCCTGAGCCTACCAGCCCTGATGCTGAATCGTACATTGCGATAAGTGGTAATATGAGGACAGAAACGCCTCCATACGTTTCTGAGATGGTGTATTTCTGGCTTGTATTGTGGGTACTCGTGCCTCTTGCTTTGCTGATTCAACAGCGTGTTGCAATTGATTCTCGCCTTGGAAGTTTGAAGAGATAAGCCAATCATTGCTGTTCTGGCAACGTACCATTCAAACTGTCTGGATTGTCCTCAAGTGGACCCCACTCCGTTCTTGTTCTGTGGAGGCCAAATCGCTTTGCATAGAGGAATCGAAGGTTCTTCCAACCATCGCCCCAGGTGTGGATTTCGGCTTCTCCTACGCGCTCTCGATACGGTACTGAGATTTCGATAGCCTTCTTCCGACCAAGGTGCTTTCGTGCAAGGACTTTGATCTCTTCAGATAGAGGCATCCCGTCATTTGTTGGACGCATCTTTGGATTGTCGAAAATCGATTTACGAAACACCCACATGCCCGATTGAGAATCTTTGATTCCATAACCGAAGAGAAGTCGAGCGTTGAAGGAGAGAACCCAGTTTCCAAATCCGTGAAGGCCTGACATGGAACCATCCTCAGCCATGCTGAGGCGATCGCACGTGATGAAATCGAGGTCATCATCCAAAAGTCGCTTGACCAATTCAGGAATCAACTCTGCTGGATACGTACAATCCGCATCCATGGTGACAATGATGTCGTTTGAAGCAACGACAAATCCAGTACGGTAAGCTCGACCGTAACCCTTCCGTGGTTCAAGATGGACGCGGACGTCCTTCTCAAGGGCGATTTCTCTGGTTCGGTCTGTTGAAGAACCGTCAACGATCATGATTTCGAGTGATTCACACCAATCTCGAGGGATGGCGTCGACGGTTGCACCGAGTGCTTCCTCTTCATTCCGGGTAGGAAGAAGAACAGTAACAGAGACTGGTAAGACCTCGTCCATGATTCGACCACCAGCCATGAGGGTTTCAATGCATTGCCTCAACGGTCAAACGATTACGACCATCGAGCACGTAGACGGCGGAGTGAGAGTTTTGCAGCAAGACGAATCTTTCTCCACTTGGATAAGGAAGGACGCTTGCTGAACACGTCACCCGATCGTCGGACAATTTCATGGAAGATAGCGTCGTATGCCTCGCACATAAGCTGTGGTTGCAATCGAGACTTCGAATCAAGATACTCAAACAAATGTTGAGCTGATTCTTGGTGTCGTCGAACGATTTCGATGTATTCTTGAACGAACGATTTCCAACGATGATTGGTTCCAAATTCAGTGTTACCAAGCTCGGTGATGTCAATGTTGTATTCGCTTAGTGCATTGATTGGAAGGTAAATTCGGCCACTTCGATAATCCTCTGAGACGTCACGAAGGATGTTGATCAGTTGCAATTGAATGCCCATGTCAATGGCATGAATCCGCGCTCCAGCATCTTCGCATCCATAGATTTCAATCAGGACGAGTCCGACTGCTGAAGCTACCTTGTAGCAGTAGGCGCGGACTTCATCCCAGGTTTTGTGACGTACTTCGAACAAATCATCTTCCATTCCTTCGATGATTGTTTCAAAATCTGTGAGGCGAACTGGGAACTGCTTGAAGACCTCATTGATGGCAATGAAAATTGATTCGTTTTGAGTTGCGGACTCATCTCCCGTAAACAATCGGTTGAGTCGTTCCTTCGCATCAACAAGTGCCATCAAACGGTATCGGTGCTCCTCAGGAGCATTGTTCATGGATGTCTGATGAATATTCTGAAGAAGTTGATTACGCTCATCTACAAGTTTGTTGAGGGCTTCGGTTTCTTGTACAACTGGTCGTGAATCACCATCGGCAATATCGTCGAGGTAGCGACATAATGCATAGACTGCGTGGACAGCACGTCGCTTTTGATACGGTAATGCTGAGAAACTTGCATAGAATGTCGAAGAGGCACGACGGCAGATTTCTTCACATTCAAGGAATGCGTTTTCAATCATATCCGTTTTGTTCATGTTTCAACCCCAATCCTTTCAGTTATCAATGCGTGTTGTTTCGCTTGTTCGCCTGCATTGTGACAAAATGGATTGCAAGTCCAACTGGCATGAGCATGACCCCAAACAGGATAGCGACTTGTGCGGCAGTTTTGTTGATTTCTGTCTCAACACTACGCTTCCAAATCCATCGGGTCACGATGATATCGCCGATTACGAAGTGTGTCCATGCAAGGACAGCACCATCGTCAGTTCCAAGCACATCAGCTAGTCCTGTTACAAGACCGCTTAGCGTACCATCGCCAATCATATCGCTCAGTGCACCGAGATTCATTGCAAGAACAATGAGATAGGCAACCAACGGTCCAAGAACAAACCATGGTCCAGACATCCACTTCTTGGTTCGTTCAGCATATGGTTGAAGAAGCATCAACATCCAGAAGGGCCCAACCCACATGGATGCAGTATAGAAGGCGACCAGAAGCATTGTCTCAACCATCAAATCACCTTATTGTAGGCTTTTTCAATCTCATCAATAGAATTCTCGTTCGGATAGTAGGTGTCACTTTCCCATTGGATAACACCGTCTTGATCAATGAGGAACAATGCTGGTGTCCCAGGAAGGCCGTAGTATTCGAAAATGGATTGGCTCAAGTTGGCTTGATCTTCGATTCGTTGGATGGAATCATCGTCGGTTGGTAGCACAATAGGCCATGGCGTGTAGTGGTTGCTGTCTGTGAAACCGAATTCTTCCGCAACATCTTCTTTGGTTTCAAAATTGAGATATCGCTCAACAGAGACGATTTGCAGAGGTGGCTCTTGAGCCATCCAGTCGTTGTGATGCTCTCGCAAGTCATCAGTCCAGTCCTTGCAGCCGATGCAACCAACACCGATGAAGAGAACCAAGACGGGTCCTTCACTGAGGTTGTCTTTCATCGAATACATTGGACCAGCATCTTCTGGTCGATTAAGTGTTTCAACAGTGAATACACGACCCTCTTCAACCGTGGATTCGAGACAACCCGACAAAAACAGAAGCAGCACGAGGGCAACGAATCGCACGCTGTTCCCTCAAGCGTTTGTAGGTGTTCCAGTCTCTTTGGTGGTGGTCACTCGACTCTGAGCTTTTCGTCCAGCTGGCGAGCGACGTACGTTTTCGAACCATGTTTCAACACCGTTCCAATCCGGATTGATTCCCAAGTCGTCAAGAACGAGTTTACTGCTGATTCGGGCACTTTCGAAGATAACCGGAAGACCTGAGCCAGGGTGTGTTCCTCCCCCAACGAGGTACATGTTCTTGACATCCTCGAATCGGTTTCGTGGC
>CALDQY010000245.1 GCA_937911445.1 uncultured Rhodobiaceae bacterium
CCATGTGTCTCTCTCCTTACATCGCCACCGACTTGCAGGGCGTATATCAAGGCAACCCCTAGGAGCAACGACCCGAATAGGTGGAAAGAAGTTCACCATCGTGCGCAACAAGACGTGCTTCAATCACATCACCAGGCTTCAGTTGAGCAACGCCTTGAGGCGTTCCCGTGTAGAGCAAATCGCCGTTTGAAACGGGCGCCCACGCCATCAAGGAGGCAACTTGGTCTGCGGGCGTGATGCTCATCTCAGAGAGCGATGCTTCTTGCCAGCGCTCACCGTTCACATCGCATTCGATGCGAAGCGCCGTAGCTTCGTTGGTCAATGCTTCGAGTCCGTGTCGCCAAGGATAGAAGGTGCCGAGGACGGCAGCTTGTCGAAACGTCTTGCCTTTGGCCCAAGGTAAGCCATCGGCTCGTAAGAGCGATTGCGCTGCTCGATCGGTCAGATCGAGGCCAATGGCGACCGCATCGATGTCACCGTGTTGCGTCAATCGAACGACGCATTCGGTTTCGAGGTGAACTTCTCCTGGATGTTTGGAGACGTGAAGGATATCTGATTCGGTCTTGCAACCGTCCGGTTTGACGAAGAAGATCGGCTCGGGCGGTTGTTCGTTTCCAAGTTCCTTGGCATGGGCTGCAAAGGTTCGAATCGTGCACCATACGGCCATGAATTGCCCATTGGATACCAGTTCTTGAACCGAAGGGTGAAACATGGTCGACGTTTGGAAGTGTTATGGCGAAAGAATTCCAAGTCAAGAAACGGCGACCTGTGCGAAGAAAGCACATCGCTCCGTTGCTCAAGGAACTCGAAGAAGGACTTAGCATCGACTTGGCCGTTGATGGTGCATTTTTGGAAATGGCCAACTATGGCCCATGGCAATTGGTGTTCGTTGACAAGGTGGCCAAAACGATTGAAGTCAACGATGACGATGGCCGCCGTTGGGCGTTTTTGACGCTCCGTGGCTTCTTGGAACATCCTGATTCGAAGCGCTGGGTCGCTGTCGATCATGGTGCAATTCCGTTCTTGATGAACGGTGCCGACTGCATGGTCGCTGGTGTTCATGGTGCTGATGAGGACATCGAAGTTGGTGACCTTGTCTGGATTCGTGATAAGGAACATGGTCGGCCGCTTGCACTTGGATGGGCGACCATGGACGGAAGCGAAATGGTGGAAGCGACCAAAGGCAAGGGCATCAAAACCATCCATTGGGTTGGCGATGAATTGTGGGATATGGAAGCATAACTCAAATAGATGAGCCGACCCATATTTTATCCATGCGAACCGTCATTGCACTGACACTCATCGCTCTTCTCGCTGTTTCGACCACGTCCTATGCTGCGAAAACAGCCGGCCAAGACAACGGTCCTGAAGCCGAAGAAACACCGTTTGAATCCTACACCGTGACCTCACCGTCTGTTTCTGGTGAAACATGGACGCTCGTTGTGGTCATGGATGAAGCCCACATGAGCAACAACACAACCTTCGAGATCTCATCGCAAATCTGTCTCAACGATGGTGTCTGTGACCCTCCGGTTGTTCAAGCATTGACCATTGATGGTGCAACACACACCACATCCTTGACGCCTCCGAACGACCACTCCTACGTCAACTGGCGCGTCAAGGCCATGTACGAAGACGATTCCAAGGATTACTTCCCATACGGCTCATGGTACACCGTTTGGTCGAGTTGCTACTACGATGATGGTAGTTACTACGGCCCGGATGCTGAAGGCGATGGATGCGGTGGAGAGAGTGAGGATGCCCCAGGCTTCACCTTGATCCCAGCCCTTGCAGCCGTCGGATTGGCCATCGCCGTCGCGCGACGTGACTAAGCACAGTGCTCG
>CALDQY010000246.1 GCA_937911445.1 uncultured Rhodobiaceae bacterium
GACACCAGCCCATCCTACGGTTCCTACCCTTACCACTACTGGGGCTACTACTACAACAACTACCACGGTGGTCAGGGAGTCTACAAGCCTCCTGAAGGATACAATGGATACGGTGGATACTACAACATCTGTCTCGACTACGCATACAGTTACTGGATGAACCCTGGTGAAGGTGCTCGAATGTCCTTCCCAATCGTCGATATCAGTGATTCGTCGATCTCTGCAGTAACCATGTACGTCGATGTTCTCCACAACCGTGCAGACAACTACCAAGACCGACTTGACCTCGTTGCCCGTGTCGGTAACGACCCAAGCGCTCTCGGCGACTACCTCCGTGACAGTGGAACCGCTTCTTTCGAGAACGGACAAATCACTGGTGCTGAAACAGGTATCGCCATTGGTGGTAACTTCGCATCCGGTAACTTCGATGGTATCGACATCACCAGTCCAACCGACGCTGGTGTCGAGATCACCGGTGCGGTAGCTGCATCCGCTAACGACATCGCTGTCGACGGCGGTGACTACGGCATGCTCGTCAGTTCCTCTGGTTCTGGCCAAATGGACATGACCAACATCGACTTTGATGGTCAAAACAACGCTGGTATCTACTACGTGAAGGACTTTGGAGGCGAACTCTCCGGAACCATCGCAAACAGCGCTGGTGCAGCATACCAATACGGTTCTCAGACTTCGAAGGACGTGACAATGGACGGTATTACCGTCTCAGGTAACAACGTTGGTATCGAAACTGCAGGTTCAGGTGACATCACGATCAGTGATTCGACCTTCGCCAACACAGCTAACGACATCAAGATCACAGGTACAAGCGAGATTTCCTTCGTTGAAGGAACGATTGACACGACCAAGGTCGCTGTAACCGGTGCTGGTGGATTCGAGCGCATGCGTGAACTCACCATGTCACTCGAAGCAGACACCAACCCAGTGGCGAACACGAACATTGTTCTGATGAACGCTGACAAACAGATTACTGGAGCCGGTACGACCGATTCGAACGGTGAGGCTGGTGGAATCCAATTCCGAACCATCCGTATCGATTCGTCTGGCACAACCAACGATGACCTTGCAGGATACGAAGCTGTTACAGTTGCCAAGATTGCCTACTCAACGGGTAGCAGCAACGTCGGTGACTTCCGCTACGCATTCGAAGGCCTCTCCTTGAACGATGCCGCTGGCAACTCCGGATCGATTGATCTAACTGACCGAATCGAAGCTCGTGTTTGTTACACCTACACCAGCACTGCCTACAACGTCGTTCAACGATGTTCTGGTAGCAACTACCTCGGAACAAGTCAGTCTCGAGACATGTCGGATGGTGACGGTGGAACCTACAAGGAATACGGTTACTACGGTGCTACCGCAGAAGACATGTCCGGTAAGGTCATCATGATGGATACTCCGTTCATGTACTTCGACAACAACGAAGAGCACAACTGGAACAACACCTTGGTTCTCATCACTGGTGCATACACTCAGATCGATACCCAGCGCTGGTACGCCCAGTCTGGTACCGATGCTCCTGAGTTGTATCTCCACAACTCCGAGGTTTACGGTGTAGCAACAAACCCGAACAGTGGTCAACAAACTGGTCTCGAACTTGGTTACATCTACCAAGCAATGGACATCTCGATCAAGGACTCGACATTGAACCCAGTCGCTTCGATTACAAGCGGTATGGCCTACAACTCCAACTGGAACAACAACGACCATCGTTCGGAGTTCCTCAACATTGAGAACGCTACGATCACCCACTTCAAGGGATACTCTACGTTGAACAGCGCGATTCTGAACACGGATATGTGTGTCCGACTGACAGGTACAGATGGTTCAAGCATCACCGACAGCACCTTCCAAAACTGTGGTGTTGGTATCTACATGACCCGCAGCCCGTATTCATACACACACAACGCCAATGAGTTCGGTGCTGACAACCTCACCATCGAAGGAAACGAATTCGTGAGTGGCGGTGAAGTTGCACACGTTTGGGCAGGTGCGAACGGTTACACTGATGACCTGGTTGTCAAGGGCAACTGGTTCAACAGCTCCACAACCGATCGTGGTGTCATGTCATTCACTGGTAACAACCAGCGTATCACCATCATTGACAACTACTTCGACGGTGCTGAAAACGCTATTCAGTTGTACAACACGGACGACTATTTCGTTGACAACAACGAAATCATTGGTAAGTCCATGGCTGACGAACCTGGAATCGAAGTCGATGGTGGATACGGTGTCATCTCCAACAACTCCTTGTTGGATGCTGACGGCGGAATCTACATGGAAGACGCTTCGAGCCCACCGGCTCCAAGCACGTCCTTGTGTGCGATTGCCTCGAACTCCTACAGCACGCAATCCAGTTGTACCTTCACTGTCCCATCCGGAGTCACGGTCTATGTCGATCTTGATTCCGATAACTGGGGTGGCGAAATCGGACTTGAAATCACCAAGCCTGATGGTACAACCGATTCTTGGGCTGCTGGTACGTTCTCCTCCAACACAGCGTACAACCGCCTCACTTCCTACAGTGTTGCTGGACAGTACACTCTCAAGGTCACAGACACTTGGGGTGACGGTGGTGCAAACATCGCTGTTTACTACGGTACGTCCGCTGGCGGGTACGCTGGACCTGAAGTCGAGAACAACACCATCGGTATCAGTGCCGGTCGAACTGCACCAAACGCAGTTGGATTTGACTTCAATGACTGCGACCAGGTTACAATCCAAAGTAAGGACAACACCGTCACCATTGGTGACAACGCTATGGTCCTTGACGGCTGTGACGTTGCAGATGTTGATTCATCCTTCGTCGGAACCGGTGCCGCATCCACAGTCGGTATCTCATCTGTGAACTCAGGTGACGATCTCGACCTCGACGGAACCTCCGTCGCTGGATATGCTTACGGTATCGAAATCGAGTCTGCTACACTCACCATGTACGGTGACGCATCCATCGCAGGATCCACCGCTGGTGTCTACGCTGACAGTGCAACAGTCACCGCAATCGGTGCATCTGTTGACGGTGGAAGCACAGGCACCGGTCTCTACATGGTCGATGGTGACTACTCGTGGATATACCCACTCGACGCTGCTGGTGACGTTGGTGTCTATGCAGAGAACACCGAGTTCCGATGGGACGGCGGTACCTCAACTGCAACCACCGCTCTCCACGCTGTTGAGTCGGTTGGATCCGTTGAGAACCTCACCTGGTCCGCAGCAACGACACAAATCAACGCAGGCTCGAACGCATACGTTACCAGCATTGGTAACTCGCTCGACGCCTCGAAGATCAGCATCGTTGCTTCCGCAACCATCGACGAAGCCAACCTCTTCAGCCTCGATGCAACGCACCTCAATGGTGCAGCATCCGCTGTTGGTATGACCTTGGTTTCCACAGACGGTACACGTGCTGCATACGTCTCACCATCCTTCCAGCCTGACATCATGGCTATCGACGGTGACGACTCGGATTGGATTGGTAACACACCATTGAACCCATCCGACGATGCAATGCCTGGTATGGTCTCTGGTGACGGAACCAACGACTTCTACGTCACATACAGTGAAGGCGATGCACTCTACATCGGTATGACTGGTGAAGACCTCACCAACAACGACCTCTTGATTTACCTCGATGTCGTTGCTGGCGGTTCCAACACCGGTTACAACCTCAACGGTGCACACACACTACCAGTACAAGCCGACTACCTCTTCTGGGCAACCAGCGAATCCAACATGGATCTCTACTCCAACGGATTCCTTGGATGGGGCGCTAGCTCCTTGTCCTCTGATGCAGTCGATGCTGACTTGGGAACA
>CALDQY010000247.1 GCA_937911445.1 uncultured Rhodobiaceae bacterium
ACAATCGTTGCATCGCTACACCTATGAGAAACAGCCGCAAGGACGGTGCGAGGTCGATGTCGACAAGCGTCCGTGAATGGCTTGCGCAGAGCAAGAAGCGAGGCATGGACCTTGGTCTTGAACGTGTATTCCGGGTTCACCAAGCATTGGTTCAATCTACGTACAATGCGACGATTGTTCATGTGGCAGGGAGCAACGGAAAAGGAACGCTCTGTGCAACACTAACAGCCCATCTGCATCAATTGGATCAATCCACAGTTCTGTTCACTTCCCCGCATTTGGTCCGAATCGAAGAACGCATTCGCCTTGACGGCCGTCCTATCTCCCCGCAGCGGTTTGATGCATGCCTCAACAATATCAGGGAAGCAGAATCCTCTATGAAAGAACAACTGACCTTCTTCGAGATTACGTTCCTCGTCGCCTGTCTTTGCGCCTCAAGCAACGATGTTGATGTGTTCATCGTCGAGACGGGACTTGGTGGACGCTACGATGCGACTCGAATTCTGCCAGCAGCTGTGAGTGTACTCACCTCGTTGAGTCTTGAACACCGAGACATTCTTGGCGATACGTTGGCTGAAATTGCAGCAGAAAAGGCAGCGATTGCTCGGCCAGGTAAACCATTGATTGTTCGTTTTGTTGATGATTCAGCAGCGATAGATGCAATTGAGTATGAAGCAAAACATGCGGGCCGATCTGAACTTGGAGAGGTACGTGGTACTGCCTCCATCGAATGGATTTCAATCCCCAAAGAAGCGTCCTTCGATGAAGAAGCCACCCTCCTTGCACAAGCAACCTTGCAAAGCCTCAATGTCGATGCAGAGGGCCTGCAGAGATCACAAGCATTGCTGAATTGGCCAGGCCGTTTCCACGAGATTGCAGCACCATGGGATGGTTCCATACTTTTCGATGCAGCACACAATCCGAGTGGATTGCTGCGGATGCTTCCACAGTTACAGGCTCGAATCGAAAAAGAACCATTGTGGACATTGGTGTTTGGATGCACTCCACAACATGATTTGCCCTCATTTGTAAACCCCTTAATCGAACTTTGTCATCAACACCCACCCGAATCAATTGTTCTCACAAAGCCACAACTTGGACGCTATCCTGGCGTCGATTTGGAAACGTTGCGTCGCTTGAATTGGCCAGCCTCATGCACCATCCTTGAGCAGGAGGACGCAGCAGCAACGGGCGATCGATTGAACAAGCTTCAGCCAGCATTCACATTGGTCATTGGGTCTCTGTATCTCGTCGGAGAGATGTACGATGCATTGGGTTATTGGGGGACAGAACACATGGAATTGTTCCCTGCAAAGACTCAAAGAGATGAAGCATAACCCAGAGTTGGTCAAGATGGGTTCGAAGTGGGATGTACGATTTCTTGAATTGGCCAATCACATCAGTTCGTGGAGCAAAGACCCCTCCACCAAGGTAGGTTGCATCATTGTTGGTGCTGACCGAGAAATCCGCTCAACCGGATTCAATGGCTTTCCTCGAGGTATCGATGATTCGGAGGAACGACTAACAGATCGGGAAGAAAAATATCCTTTGATTTGCCATGCTGAAGAAAATGCGATCATGCATGCAGCACGTGTTGGTGTTTCACTCAAGGATTGTACGGCTTATGTGACATGGCCACCATGCACACGTTGCGCTCGTTCGTTGATCCAGGCAGGTATTGTCGAAGTTGTTTATGCAGGAACTGGCAACATTCCAGAGCGATGGATGGAGGACTTTACCCGTTCAACCAACATGATGAAGGAAGCTGGAATCAAGCTTCGAAACGTCGAGTTTGAGTGATTAGCCCCAAAATCGGCGAGTACGTGCGTATTCGATTTCTGCATGATGAATGGATTGGAGCAGGCTTTCAATGTCGCTGTTGTGACCTTTACGAAGGATACGTTGTGCCGTCGCTTCACCAACACCACGAGCCATGAGACAGACGATTGCATGGAAGCCATGTGTTTTCACCAAGGAAGCGTTCCGAATCATTCGGTTTCGATCGCTTTCTTCTTCCGAAGCAACCCACTCCTCGAGCATTTTCTCGAGGCCTTCACGGGCGCAAACCAACATCTGCCCTTTGCACGAGATGCACTCTTTAGGATTCTTCAATTCAGGATAGCGCTCAACACGGAAGCGTCGAATTGCCCGACATTTGAGGCAACATAAGACAGCACGTTCGTTCATCAATCGCAAACGAAGTTGAGCACGTACAGCTTCATTGTCCCAATTTGGAAGTAACAAATCGCGTTGGCTTCGGTCGGACAGCCCAAGAGGGCCAGGTGGCGTGACAATGACATCAATCAATCCGGATTGGATACCTCGTAGGACGTCTTTCGCACCTTCGATATCCATACGTTCGTAGTAGAGCTTGTTGAGAACTTCTTCAAGAACGATGGTTCCTCGATATTTTCGAACCAAGGCGGTCAAGTTGATTTTTCGAGGGTCAACACCATGTTGAAGGATTCCAAACGTCTTCGCAACTTGGGCAAATCGCCATCGGACTTGACGTGAATTTGGCAACGTTACGGAGAGCAGTCCCTCAATCCCATCAGCGGGGAGTTCATTCAACCACCCGATGACCTGTTCTGGCTCAATATCCGCTCCAGAGAGGTGGATTCGTGTTGCTTCGACGAGTAAACCACCCCATCGGCCGGTTTGGGTTGATGCCATGGCGAGAAGGAGATGGCCAATGGTCTCGTTGATGAGTGTCCCTTGGCAGATGTTGATGACAAGCGCTTCCGAACGTCGCTCAATCGTGATAGTTTGTTGATCAGGAAGTGCTTCGGTTGCATCGATGTGTCGCGTGATGGTGTCTGCAAGCATTCCGATGGCCTCCCCATCAAGTGGATACGATGTAAGCGGAAGCCCATCGTTTGCAAGCAGTCCAGCAACATCGAGTTCGTCCGATTCCTTCGCTTCAACCAAACCAAAGTCTTCGGCAATCAATCGCCTTAGGCGACCGATGTTCCGTGCAACAATGGCAGGCACGGGAGGTAATTCACCGACCCATGTGGGAGCTTCTCCTTGCATCGAGACTGGAGCGACCAGGACTTCGCTTTGTTCAGGATCAGCATCGACGATGGTCCAAGTACGACCAGCCATGACGAATTGGCGAATTCGCCCGTCTTCTTCTTCACCACTTCCGTTTAATTCGAGAACAAATGCTTCGTCGACGTTGCCGATGGTTCTTCGTGTCACCACGTCGCGAACTCGGTAGGATTGCTTGTCTGGAATCATCGAAAGATGATGCTCGACCCAACGACGCGTTCGTCCGGCTGAAGCAAACCATCCATCCTTGAATTCCTTCGGAACAGGCATCCTCATGCCTTTGTATTCAGCCGGTATCTCATCATCAGACACATCGTATCGAGGTAGCTCATCTGGCCATGATTCACCATTCGGAAGAGCTTCCTTGGCTGCGATATAGAGTTGCTTTGGCCATCGATACCATGGCGTTTCACTCGGTTCGAGTGAATATTTCAGCAACCATCGATCGGAAAGAACAGCGAGGACGTTCTCCGTATCTTTTCGCGTCCAATCTGCGAATTGGTCGGTTTGAGAAAAGATCTCATGCACATCATCGATACGGACGACCTTGAAACTGTGAGCCATGAGCATGATTTGATTCGCTGCAATACTGTATGGGCGATGACGCCACTCAACGTCCTCAATGGCACCAAGATGCGAGCGATGAGCTACAACAGCGGATTCAGCAATACCGTCGGTCTCCCATGCCAACAAATGGCCTCGACCGATGCCTCCGATACGGTGATCGGCTCGACCAACACGTTGCAACATACGATCGACGGATCGTGGACTCTCCAACTGCACGATTTTCCGAATAGATCCAACGTCGATACCCAATTCGAGGCTTGATGTGCAAATCAGTGCATGAAGTGTACCGTTTCGGATGTTTTCTTCCATCTCTTGCCGGGTTTCAGCAGCAAGGCTGCCGTGATGGACGCCAATCGTGAGTTGTGGAGCCATCGTTTGCAATCGTTGAGCGACGGTTTCTGCAGCATTTCTGCTGTTAACAAAGACAAGGCATGGAGGATCTTTTTCGATGATTTCACTCAACAAACGGAAGGTTGCATGAGCTCTCGGAGAGAGACGCATCTCCATGGCTCCAACTTCGTCTTCTGTTAATGGAGGCGCTGTTTCGACGGTCAGGACCGTTGTACGTTCTGCAGGAGCCAAGATTGGTTGACAAGAATCGTTGGAGATCCAAGAAGCAACATGGTCGGGATTGCCTACCGTTGCAGAAAGACCAACTTTTTGCAACGTTCGACCACACAAGGCTTCGAGTCGTTGCAAACCAAGACGCAATTGCCAACCTCGCTCACTGGCTGCCAAATCGTGCACTTCGTCAATGATGACTGCCTGTACGGATGAGAGCATGGCTCGAAGACGATGACCCGTGAACATCAGTTGGAACGTTTCGGGTGTTGTCACCAGAAGATGAGGTGGACGACGAACTTGGCGAGAACGTTCGCTTGTTGGCGTATCTCCATGTCGAAGAGCGAAACGCAAGTCGAGCGCTTCGCTCAATTCAGCCAGACGGCGGTCGACGTCACGATTGAGGGCACGAAGCGGAGTGATGTAGAGAATGGACAGAGGTTTCCAGTCCTCCGTTTTGCATCGATGGAGGAGAGGCAAGACGGCTGCAAGGGTCTTTCCAGAACCGGTAGGGGCAATCAACAAGCGTTCGCCCCCATCGATCAATTCAGGAATGGCTTGTTCCTGGACGGGTGTCGGTTTCCAATCCCGTTCTGCAAGGAATTCTTGCAGTTGAGGATGAAGCAGCGAAAACACATCCGACATACTCTCCCCACCCCCGCGGAGGAACCTGTCTGCCTACCCTTCTTGAGGATTTGTCATTCGATGGGACTCAGTCATCGTCCTCATCGTAGTCGTCGTCTTCATCGTCATCGTCCCAGTCGACTTCTTCGTCCTCAGCAAAGGCACCATCACCGAGATCGACAGCTGTTCGACTGGCAACGGTTGCCACAAGAACGAGAATCAGGATGGTGGAAACAGCGAAAATCCAGGCGAGTGGATGTTCACGAGGTGAGTCCAACCAGCCGAGATATTGTCCATAGGCGATGTTGATGTCGTGTTCTGCCGTGTTGTCGTTGTCATTGACTTCGACCAAAACGTTGCCATAATCGACTTCTACACGGATACGATCGACGTTTTCAACGTCCCAGTTGACTGTGACTGGAATGCTTTCTCCAGCTTCAATACCTACGATTGCTTTGACATCGAACGGATCTTCAGAGTCACCGGCAAAGAATGCCACCTTGAATTGCGAAGTGGTTGGCCCACCGTTGTTGATAACAGTCGCCGTGATTTCGACATCGGTTCCTGGAGACACGTGGTCGTCGGAGACTGTAATCGACTTGACACGCAACTCAGGGCCAACAGCGCCGAGGCGTACCCATTGACGCTCAAAGTCGGTATCATCAAAGGCCAATTCAGGGATTGGACTCGCTTCAGAATTTGAAACCACAGGGAATTGGTTTCCAGCAGCGTCCCAGCCTGTAACGTAGAATCCGACAAAATCACCCGCTTGCGGTACAATGCTTCCGCCTGCTGTGATATCGACTTCACCTGTCCAGTACACGGTTTGTCCGTCCTGCTGCATACCGAGGAGCGAGGATCCTGCACCGATGGTCACGGTACGTGTCTGGTCTCGCATGACCCAGTGAATCATTTGTTCAGAACCGGTTAGATCGGCATCTTCTGAACCTTGGAATTCAACATAGATGGACGTCAAATCGTTGGATGGAGATACATCGATAACGTTCAATGGAGCCATTCGACGAACAACACGAGGTGCAG
>CALDQY010000248.1 GCA_937911445.1 uncultured Rhodobiaceae bacterium
GAGACCATTGCATGGAAATTAGGCATCCCTTCTGGCGAACTGATTCCTCATGGACAATACATGGCAAAACTAAGCTGGGAAGGTATGAAACAACGTTTTGATTCTGCCAAAGGGAATCTCATCCTGGTCACCTCCGTTAATCCCACACCGTTTGGCGAGGGCAAAACAGTCACAACCATCGGATTGACGCAAGCCTTGTGCCATATCGGCAAGAATGCGACGTGCGTCATCCGTGAACCTTCGATGGGACCTGTGTTTGGAATCAAAGGAGGTGCTGCAGGTGGGGGACAATCTCAAGTGCTTCCGATGGAAGAGATCAACCTTCACTTTACTGGAGATCTTCATGCTGTGACATCTGCGCACAATCTCCTCTCGTCCCTGATCGACAACCACATCAAACATGGAAACGCATGCAACATCGACACGAACCGTGTGTTCTGGCCACGAGTGGTTGATTTGAACGACCGATCATTGCGAGAGGTTGTCATCGGATTAGGTGGTCCAGCCAACGGTCATGTACGACAGGATCGCTTTGACATTACAGCAGCATCTGAAATCATGGCGATACTCGTACTTGCGAGAGATTATGCTGACTTGCGTAAGCGTCTCGGTGATATTGTAATCGCTGAATCAGTCGAAGGACATCCCATCAAAGCAGAACAAATCGAAGCTGCTGGAGCCATGGCGTTGCTTCTTCGAAACGCATTCCTACCAAATCTTGTGCAAACATTGGAAGGAAATCCAGCATTTATCCATGGAGGTCCTTTTGCCAACATCGCCCATGGTAATTCGTCCATCGTAGCGGACCGAATCGCATTGTCATGCGCCGACTATGTCGTTACAGAGGCAGGGTTCGGCAGTGACATGGGTGCTGAAAAATTCATGCATATCAAAGCCAACACGTCAGGGAAAGCCCCTGATTGTGTTGTGATGAACGTAACAGTTCGCTCGATGAAGTTGCATGGCAAAGCGTTTGGAGAACGTGGTGGATATCGGCCTTCCAAAGAAGAACTTGAGACAGAGAATGTCCAAGCAGTGATCGCAGGAGCGACATCAAACCTCGATCGGCACATCAAGAACATGGCACGATTTGGTGTTCCCGTCGTTGTTTCAATCAATCAATTCATGAGTGATACGGAAGCAGAACTGGAAGCGATTGAAACAGCAGCACGTGCAAGCGGTGCTGCTCGTGTTTGTCGAACAGAAGTCCACGCAAAAGGTGGAGAAGGAGGAGCAGATCTTGCTCATGCTGTTGTTGAGGCCATTCATGATCACGTTGCTGCTGGTCGCCCTTTCTTACCACTCGTTGCTCCAAATGATGCCATTGAAAACAAGGTCCACGCCATTGCAACACGCATGTATGGAGCAAACAGTGTTCAGATTGAAGCAGCAGCCAAGCGCCAATTGAAGAAAATAGAAGATTGGGGTTATGGTTCATTACCGGTATGCATGGCAAAGACACAGTACTCGTTTTCTCACGATGCGGGAATGCTTGGAGCTCCGAATGGATTCGATTTGCCTGTCCGAGAATTCCGTTTGAATGCAGGGGCAGGATTTGTTGTCGCCATCCTCGGCTCGATGATGACAATGCCAGGGCTTCCCAAACGACCTGCGGCCAACGATATGGATATGGATGAGGACGGACACCTCAAGGGTGTCTTCGGGTGAACATCGATGCATATTCTCAATCAGGGCGAGAACCATTGGAAACTTCGGATTGAATCTGAAGATGACTTGTGGGTCCTTGCTCGACTAGCGAGCAATGGGCGTCATCTCGCTATGCTCGGGGAACGTCGTGACACAACAACAGCAGAATCTGGTTCTCGAGCAAAGGCCGCTGAACGGAAGAAAATGTGGATTGAATTACGAATCCTATCAACTGAGTATCAGTCCTACTCAGACATCCTTCGTGTTCATGGAACGATTGTACAGGCTCCGATGGATATTGGATCGCATCATACACACCTCATCGAGGTGGGAGATGACATTGAGTTAACTGCGAACGAACCATTTCCTGATTTCGATGCAACACTCCTCAAGGATGCAGTTGATTCCTCGAACAAGAGCAACATTGCGGTCGTTGTTGTTGAAAACGATGAAATCATTCTCTTTGAAATCACATCAAGAGGACTCCGTGAAGGTGCGACATGGACCATGCGTGGTGGGGGAAAGCGAGGCGATGTTCGAACAAGCGAAAGTGTGGCGCAATCCTTCCAGAAGCAAGTCGCAAAAGAGATACTTGCGGCAACCTCAACCGAATTACCAATGATTCTTTGCGGTCCTGGTCACGCTCGTGAAAAACTCAAGTCGGTCATTCTAGATATCGAACCCGAACGAACGCTTCGATTGATTGCAACATCGATGGCCGGCCGAGCGGGAGCGAATGAAATTATTCGAGAGGGTTTGGCCAACGAGTTCTTGCAGGATTATGCCATCAACAAAGAAATGCAGCTGCTCGAAGAAGTATGGGCAAGAATTAGTTCGAACGGAGCAGTCGCCTATGGACAACAAGACCTTGCTCGTGCCATGGAGGAGGGAGCAATCGAAACGTTGCTCGTCGCCATTGATCTGCTTCGCAATGAGGAAACAGAGGTTGATGGTGTGATGTTGAGCTCATGGATTCGAGGGCTCGATGATATTGGCGGGAAATTGGTTCAATGTTCAAC
>CALDQY010000249.1 GCA_937911445.1 uncultured Rhodobiaceae bacterium
CATCGACCGACAATTGCGCAACCGACAAGGTCGCAGGAGGGCGTTTTTGACACGACATACATCCTCAAACCATCTTCTCCTTTGTGTCCAATATCCTCAGAATTCTGATACCTGAAATCGGACCCCTGCATCGCGGTCTTGATATAGGGGAGGTTGGTCGGAAACTTGCTCGACATCATGTCGCAACGTTAGGTGGACAACAATGGCAAAAGGAAAAGAAGAGGAACTCGGCGACGATTTTTCGTACATTCTCCGAATGGCTGATACGGATATGGACGGTCTCAAGCCGCTCTCATCTGCATTGACCTCGGTCAAGGGAATCGGCGTACGTAGCGCTATCCAAATCTGCAAGTCCACTGGATTCGATCCTGCTCGAATGGCTGGCCACCTCAGCCCAGAGCAGCAAGAAACACTCCGACTTGCAATCGAGGATTACGTCAACAACGTTCCGTATTGGATGGTTAACCGTGCAGCCGATGTTGAAACCGGCAACGACATCCACTTGACCGGACAAGAGGTCAAACTTACACTCGAAGAAGACATCAACCGCCTTCGAACCATGAAGTGCTACCGTGGTGTTCGCCACGCTAGCGGCAACAAGGTCCGTGGTCAGCGTGGACGAAGCAACGGCCGTGGTGGCCTCACACTCGGTGTAAGCCGAAAGAAAGCATGAGGGTGATGAAGTATGGGTGAGCCAAAGTTTTCCAGACCAAAGTTCGATACGCCTCCACATCCATGGAAGAAGGCACGAATCGAAGAAGAGCACCTCATTCAAGCCAATCACGGCCTGAAGAACATGCGTGAGATTTGGAAGGCCAAGTCTCAACTCCGCCGTCACCGACGTCAAGCCATGCGCTTGATTGGTATGGTCGACACCACCGAAGGCCACGGAATGCGTGAGAAGGACGACCTTCTCCGTTCTCTCCACCACAAGGGTCTTATCACTAAGGAAGCATCCCTTGACGACATTCTCTCGCTTAATGCAGAAGACATCCTCAACCGACGTCTCCAAGCACAAGTTTACTACAAGGGTCTTGCTTGCTCCCTCAAGCAAGCACGTCAACTTGTGACCCACGGTCACATTTGCATTGGCGACCAAAAGGTTACGATTCCTTCTTACCCAGTTACTCGTGACGAGGAAGAGATCATCCAATACCATCCTTCAAGCGAACTCAACAACCCAGATCATGACATCCGCAAGGCCATTGATGGACGTCGTGAAATGGCTGAGTATGCAGTCGATGAGGAAGAAGTCGACCCAGAAGCAACCAAGCCATTCGCTGATGAAGTCGCTGAAGCTGCAGCAGCAGCACCAAGCGCTGAAGATGGAGGTGAGGCCTGATGACACGTCGAGCCATCGTCAACATCTTCTCTTCCTACAACAACATCCTCATGACAGCAACCGATTTGACCGGTGCTGAAACCATTGGAACATGCTCCGGTGGACAAGTTGTCAAGTCATCCAAGGACAGTGGTGGACAATTCGCTGCCACTCGTGCTGCTGAGCGTCTCGCTGACATGCTCAAGGACAAGGAATTTACACAACTTATCGTCAAGTATCGTGCACCTGGCGGTAACAAGTCCAACAACACTGGGCCTGGTGCACAAGCAGCTATTCGAGCACTGACACGTGCAGGTATGACCATCACTCGAATCGAGGATGTCACACCAATCGCTCACGACGGCACCAAGAAAAAGGGTGGACGACGTGGACGACGTGTCTGATTTGGAGGAATGAAGATGAAAGCAAGCGTTGTTGACGGGTATCCTAAAGGAAACAAAATGAAGATTCTCATCGAAGATGCTGATGCATCTCAGATAAACGCACTTCGCCGTGCAATCATGGCTGATGTACCAAAGATGGCGATCGACAAGGTCATGTTCACGCTTGGTGTGAACCAAGATAACAACCGTGGCGAAATTTACGAATCTGTGAACGCACTTCCAGACGAAGTCATTGCGCACCGTCTCGCTATGATTCCAATTCCAACTTGCCCTGAGAACAGCATTGTTGCTCCTGACGACTGTCCAAATTGCATGGACATGGCCGAAGATGATCGCGGTTGCCCTATGTGTCAAGTCTTGTACACACTCAACGTTCAAGGCCCATCTGCAGACAGCGACGAGCCATATCGTGTTGTTCGTGCCGGAGACTTGACCAACGTATCCGATCCTACATTCGATATCAACGAAGAAATGCAATCCATTCCAATTACCTACCTCGCTCAGGGACAGTTCCTCGAGTTCATTGCGTTTGCAACCCTCGGTCGAGGCCGTGACCACGCCAAGTGGTCTGCTGCATCTGCAGTCACCTTCCAGCCACGCTA
>CALDQY010000250.1 GCA_937911445.1 uncultured Rhodobiaceae bacterium
AGCGATTTCTTGAATGCGGTCACTGATTGGACCGTTGATGATCAGTGCTTGAACGCCCTCGGTTCCAGCAGCCGATTTTGCAATTGAACCGGCACCCATCTCTTCGCTGACTGAGCCATCAGCGAGAACAAACATTGCCTTGTTTTTGCCGAGATTGTCTTGGTGGTCGAACATCTCTTGGATTTCAGCAGGAGCCATCTCCGACTCGTATACCTCATCCATTTCTTCAACCCACTCGTCACTGGTTCCGCCGTGCTTTTTCTCATCCTCTTTGTCCTGTGCCGCCATTGTCTTTGCGAACTTGGCAGCGTCGACCTTCATTGAGAGTGTTTTGGTGATCGTTTTCTGAGGCAGCAATTCCCATTCTTGTCCAACAGGAGCCTGTGCAACAAAGTCAACCTTCAGAATGGCGTTGAGTTGTCGGAACAACATCTCCCCACCACGGTCCCCATCGATAGCGAGTGTAACAGATTGCTTCCCGTTGGCTAAATCGATGAGCTCTTGTTTGATGTTGCCAGCACCATCAGCGCTGATAGCATTCTTGACACCACAGTTGAGCAAATTGATGACGTCGTTGCGTCCTTCAACAATGATGAGTGAATCCGAGCTTTGGACGTTTGGGCCACAGGTCAATCCATGGAAGTTTGTAGCAGTTCCAACGGTTAGAACCGACCGAACTTCTTCAACAACGGTCTTGCTTGCTGCTTCGCCTGAGTTGACCAATGCGAGAAGAAGCTCCTTGGCACGGTCGACGACAGCGGTTCGCTTTGTTGCACGAACGTCAGAGATTTCGACAACACTGATTTTCGCTTGACATGGACCAATCCGGTCAATGGTTTCCAATGCGGAACCGATAATGGCCGTTTCGACATTGTCCATGCTGCTTGGAATGAGAATCATTCCATGCACTTTACCGCCTTTTGTTTCCATTTCGACATCAACGTGGCCAACACGAGCCGTTCGTTGCAACTTGCGTAGTTCAAGCTCATCACCAAGCAAACCTTCGGTTTGACCCATGATGGCACCAATGATATCCTTGCGCTGAACGGTACCATTGACCTTAATATCAGCCTTGATCATATACTTCATTGCTTTTCCTTGTTTATTTCCTGAATTGTTTCTTCGAGACAAATTAAATCCTCCTTTCGGCCTCCTCACAGTCGGCGCATAATCCCTAAAGGGGACGCAGTGCAACGGTTTGATGAAAACATCAAGCCAAGTGAATGTGATTCAGCAGTATGTGCTACCGCCTTCACCTTTTCAATCCTGTGGACAAAAACCCGCCCAACTTCATGTTTCATTCCTTTGGAAGAGAAGAGGAACGTTCAATCAAATCACTTTGCATTTTTTCGCTGAGGAACGGTAGGTGAGGATCCTCGTCACCCATCGTATTCTTCCACGAATCCATCGCTCTAGCCCATATTTCTTCATCAGCATTCCATTCGAGCCAGCGCTCAACAAACGCTACATGCCTTTGTACATCTTCATCATCAGGAGCCATATGCTTGAGGAGCATATTGGTTTGAGCGAGAATGAGCCCCATTGGAGGTGAAATGAGATAGACTCCGAATGGATTTCGCTCGGTTGAAATCGTCAAGTGTTCTTTCCATAGCCCAAGACCTACGTCGTAAATGTAACCGATCAACAAGACGCTGAGGAGCACAAGTACACCAATGGACATGAGTCCAACATACGTCGATGGAATGCCGAGAATTTCATTCGAGAAGCATAGACCGCTACTGCATCCGTCCTCAAATCGCCACTTGACGTATGGCCAAATGAGCAATGTCAGTGTCGTTGTCCAGAACACCATCGAAATGACGGTTTGAGACTGCTGGAGCCGCCAGTATTGGCGCATGATGACCTTCTTCATTGAACGACGCTATCTTGCAACCCTTATGGATTCAACCCTTTGTGCTCGTGTTGAACGACGTCTTTTGGGAAAATGCACGACATCGACGTGATTAAATAATCAACTTCAGAGCAAGCATCGCTAAAGGTTGCGATGAGATGGGTGTGTTCGATTTCGTTCGGAACCTACCAAACAAACTCTACATCACATTGCGGATCAAGAAGCTCGAATTTCATAACCGAATAAGCAAGAAATCGATGCTCTCTGAGGCCGGGCCAACACTTTCGATGACGACGTATGGCATTCGTTTTCAAACAGCACACATCTCGCTTGAAGCGATCGCCCGTGGGCATGTTCGACCTTCAAGAGCAGTGCTTTTCGTCGATGATGAAGAACTCTACAATCAACCTACAAGTGGGCTCAAGCGATTGATGAAGCGCGGCTTGGAGATTCAGTTGGTTGAAAATTTTGGACCGCATACGAAGTACTATCCATTTCTCGAATTGGTTGAGGATTTCGACCGGCCTCACGCAACAGGAGACGACGACCACATCTACCCAAAGTGGTGGCTAAAGGGTCTTTCTGACTCGATGCAACAACGGCCAGATTGCCTTCATGCTTACCGAGCGCATTGCATCCGATTAAATCAGGAAGGAACAGAAGCACTGCCGTATCTTGAATGGGGCCCCGGCATCACTACAGCGCCTTCCAGTCTCAATTTCTACACCTCTTCCATGGGAGAAATCTACAATCCAGATTTCCTTCGAATGGCAAAGCAACGTGGTCGAGCGTTCTTGGACTGTTGTCCCAAAAACGACGATCTCTGGTTGACGTCGCTTGCAATCGAGAACAATGTTCCCATTGCATTGGTCGATGGAATGAACCGAACGTTTCCAGCGATCCCGGCTTCTCAACAATTAACATTGGAGGCAACAAACGTATTCGGTGGTTACAACGATGTGCAAATTCGAGATACGTTTACGGAAACAATTCTTGAACGACTCAGAGAATTGGAACAAGAACAAGGTTTACGATAATCCATCTTCCGATGTCGAATAAATCTCAATAATTACGAAAATTCTTCGCGTGGGTTCAAGAAGAGGTTCTCCCTACGTCAGCCCGTGTCCGCCAAATCTGTTCACCGTCTGGCTGCGTTTCGCAGCACGATTGAGGTGATGTTGCTTGATGGTGTTCTGACACGCGAAGAGAAACGCCTCATTATTCGTCTTTCTTCATGCTTGAAACTTGAACCACACCAGCCTGCAGAGGTCTATCAAGCCATCATTGATGGGGTTAAGACAGAGGACGGAGACCTCCTCACAGCCGAAGAACAACATGAGGTCTACAAGACGGTTTTCGAAGTCGCTATTATCAACGCATCCCTATCAAAGGATGAATTCCGGGTCATGGCCCATTTGCGGGATCTTTTCGCAATCGACGAAGATGAACACAATCTCGTTGAAAGCGAATTGAGAGATATGGTCAAAGAGCGGTTTGAGGATCCGAACATGGTTGAAAAAACCCTCAACACACTTCGTGACTCAGTCCGAGTCGTCACAACTTTGTTCGACAATGTTCGAAAAAAGAACAACGGTGAAACGCGATGAAGGCAACTTCACTGGACGATTACTTGGATGGTTTTTCTTCATTTCCAAAACGCCGCAACAAGCGTCTTGCGATGCTTCGAGAGGCGTACACGTATGGCGTTCCTGGGATGATAACGAAGTCGATGACAGACCGTCTGGCTCAATCAGGACACTACACATTCCACATCGGAACGCCAGATCCTGAAATGAGGCGTATTGCATCTTGGATGCTTACACATGAAAACAATAGAACAACAATCGCAAAATTCATTCCAAAAATATGGAAGCGTGGTGGTCGTGAAGATCTCAAACTTGTCGGACTACTTCTTGCAAATATGTCGGATGAAGAATTGGGTGAAAATGGCTGGACTGTGTTTCTTCAACTCGTTCAAGAGCGAGTATCGGTTGAAGTGTTCCTTGAAACAGCTGAAGAATTCCTTCGTGGTGGCCGTGAACTACCAGATGATGCATGGATCCGAGATGCAGCTGCTCAGAGTCAAACTTGGGCACAACTGATGATTCTACTTCTGTCACTTGACGAAAACCGAACAGCGAACCACGAGAACCTCCTCAAGGAAACGCCGAATGGGGGGGAACTCCTCGAACGTATACGGCAACGCCTCATCCAACGACTACCTTGATGGGCCTTGAACTGGTCGATGGATTATGGCTGAACGCTTCCTCCCAACAGAAGATCCTGTGCTTGAACAGGTTCTATCATGGACGGTTGAACGCGATGCTCGAGATGTCCGGCGTCTCTTAGAATGGTTACCACAGGCACGATCAAATCGCGAGCGGCAGGCACTTCTCGACCGAGTTCGAGACCTGCTTGATGAATTGGAGCAAGCCATGTCAGCCTTGGATGAACTTGTGTGAACGCCATGCCTTTGCTTTGCTTGATTCTGGCTGGAGGAAAAAGCACTCGAATGGGAGAAGACAAGGCCTTGCTTTTTGACTCTGTTAACACTCTTACAGACATTCTCGCGACTCGCGACTGCCGTGTTATTGTGGC
>CALDQY010000251.1 GCA_937911445.1 uncultured Rhodobiaceae bacterium
CGAAAGAAAATCGGTGTACAACTCTCGTGGATTCTCATCGCCCTTTCACTTGTGCTTGGTCTGCTGCAAACCATGCTAGCAACACCAGAAGAAATAGCAACAACTGGATTAAACAACGAAGCCTTCTACGGAATTCAAATCGGAGGAACGATTGTATGCAACGCCATATGTGGGCTACTCGTCGCAATCCCTCTCATGGTCAACAATTCAATGATGGATGATTCATCACTCTGGGGTTGAATGCGTGGGTGTTCGGAAGACTGGACAATACGGTACATACACGGAAGAATTGACCCTCACGACACCAGAACGCTACCAGATTGTCTGCATTACCAACGATGTTGATCGAATCGTTCAAGAAAGTGGAATTGAAGACGGATTGGTTCTTGTCAATCCAATGCATATCACAGCCTCTTGTTACGTCAATGATCTTGAGTATGGGCTCCATCATGACATCATGTCTTGGCTCGAGAAATTGGCTCCCTATCATGGCCAAGATGGCCAAAATGGAGAAGAATACCGTCATCACCGTACCGGCGAGGACAATGGAGACGCGCATTTGAAACGTCAATTGCTCGGTCAACAAGTGACAATGTCCGTTCAAGACGGCCGCCTACAACTGGGTACCTGGGAACAAATTCACTATGCTGAGTTTGATGGATGTCGCCCAAAACGAATTCTTGTCAAAGTTGTTGGAATCCTTTCGAGTTAGTGAGTTACTGACTTAAACCAGTGCTAGGTCGGTGAGACATGAATATCAGTGAGCTTGACCTTGACCGTGGCTTTTTCCAATTGACAATGCCTTACCGATGGCAGTATTGGATTGGATGGGTCATTGGAATCATTATGATCGTTGCAGGGATTCTCGTTAATCCAGTCATCTCACTTCTTGGGCTGCTGTTCGTAGGATTGTGTTCACCAGGATCACTAGAAGCGGATCTTCACAAAGTTCGACAAGCTGCACCACAACCAGAAGATTTGGAAAAAGAGGCTCTTGAGAAGGGATTTTCGATCGATTCATGGTGGATGGGTCGGACCTCTTATGCGCCTACGACAGACCCGAGCGACTGGATTCTTACTGCACCTGGTCCAACCACGTGGAATGAGAATCAATATCTTCCGCATGGTGATGGTACGCCGCTTCCAGAGCACCCAGTGAATGTCGGAACACCTCGTCCTGCAACAGTCTCAACCTATGGAATCACCATGATCCTTTTCGTGATTGGCATATGTATCGGAGCATGGTGGGCTGTGGAAAATTCTACGCCCGAGGAAGACCTCTCGTTCCTACCATACGTGGCACTGGGCGTTGGAGTCATTTGGACCTTGATTGGTTATTTCCGTTACAAGATGCAGCGGCAGATGGCAGATACGCCGACGAGTCTGGTTCGTTCAGTCGCTGTTGGAAACCCCGAACTTGTCGGTCAAGTACGACCATCAAAGTCTGGTGTTTTACGA
>CALDQY010000252.1 GCA_937911445.1 uncultured Rhodobiaceae bacterium
AACCGTATCACCAAACGGTTCTCTCGAACGTGATTCAACTGGTCGATGAAGCCCAAATGGGTAAAGCACCCATTCAGAGGTACGTGGATCGTATTGCTGCTGTTTTCGTCCCCATTGTCATTGCCTGCGCTCTCATAGCTGTTGTCTATTGGGGCCTCTTTTCCGATGGATTCGAATCACGCAGTGGTGGTGAAATTGCCGTTCTCGCTCTTGTCTCAACCCTGGTCATTGCATGCCCTTGCGCATTGGGGTTAGCAACGCCAACAGCCCTCATGGTCGGGACTGGAACGGGGGCACGATTTGGATTGCTTGTGAAAGGCATTGAAGCTCTGGAACGTTCGCATGCGACCACCACTCTTGTCGTGGACAAAACCGGAACGCTCACGACTGGCAAACCAAAGGTGTCCCACATTGAATTCATCGACGGAGAGGTAAGAGAAATCCTCAGCATCGCTGCATCGCTGGAACACGGAAGTACGCACCCTCTCGCAGACACAATCATTGCAGCATGGTCGAATGTAACCAGCGAACGTCCCGACCTTACCGGCATCCAAAATATCGGAGGGATGGGGGTGACTGGCGATATGGAAGGCGAAGTTGTTGCTATCGGGAACGAGCCGTTGATGGAACAATGCAATGTCGATTTGTTCGAGTATCAAAAACGAATTCAACAAGCAGCAGCAAAGGGCGTGACGATTTCGTTTGTCTCCAAAGGCAACGTGTTGTTGGGATGGATTGAGGTGTCTGATGCTCTTCGTTCAACAACCAAAAACGCACTCAAGCATGCACGACGCAGCAACCTCGAGGTCATCATGTTAACAGGTGACCGCATAGAAGCCGCAGAACAGATTGCTAAGGAATGTGGAATCGAAGAAGTCGTAGCCAATGTTCGTCCTGATGAAAAGGCTGAATTCATCGCATCCTTGAAGGAAAAAGGAAAACACGTTGCCATGATCGGTGATGGAATCAACGATGCTGCTGCACTTGCTGTTGCCGATGTCGGCATTGCCATGGGTGCTGGAAGTGATATTGCTCTCGAATCTGCTGATATCGTTCTGCTTCGCAACGATTTGATGGATGCGGTGAATGCTCTAGAACTGGGCCGGGTTACTGTCAACAAAATACGGACCAATTTATGGTGGGCCTTCATCTACAACATCATCGGTATTCCATTGGCGATGGGACTGCTGTTACCTTGGACAGGTTGGCTCCTCCCTCCTGCCTTTGCTGCTGCTGCAATGTCCCTCTCATCCATCAGTGTTGTTGCAAATTCCCTCACCTTGAAATGGTGGCGTCCGAGACAGATTGAGGCTTAAGTCAAAATAGGTCCTCGTCGTCGACGAATCATGAACCAAGTCGCTCATGCTCTCAAGATTACAGGGATGACATGTGGATGCTGCTCTGGGCGCGTAACGCGAGTCCTTGAAGCAACCCCTGGCGTTATTCAAGCCGATATTTCATGGCAAAGTCATGCAGGCATCGTTGTCACAACACCCGATTTAACGAAGGAACAAGTCATGGCCATCGTTGCGTCTACAGGCTTCGGCGTTTCAGCCTAATCTTCAAAACCAAGGTTCACCGCCCTCAGTCTGCGCGGGGGTCGCCCAGCTTGGTCAACGGCGGTGGGTTTAGGTCCCATTCCTTATTGGTTCGCAGGTTCAAATCCTGCCCCCCGCATCTACTCTGATTGTTATACAAAGCGACAATCCTTGAATAAAAACAACAAATTTTCTCACAGTCCCAAGTCTTGTAATGACTTGACTGCATCTTTTTGGTTATCGTCCAGTTCTTCTATCTCTGCTAGTATCAATTCAAGGTCGATATCCTTGATTCTTTGACGGTCTCCTACCTGAGACAAAGGTGGGATTGTGATTTTGCCTTTGACGCCTGATGGTAGCGTAACAGTCACCTTTCCACCGAGAAGAAGTGTGGAGTAAGGAACTTCAACATCTTTGACAATTCTATCTCCATCCCATCTACATCCTTCTCCCGGGTCGACTCGAATTTTGACAATTAGGTCTCCGTTAACTCCTTGTGGATGTCCATGACCTTGGTCTTTGATTCTGACTTCAGTGCCGTGTTTTGATTTTGGTTTGACATTAATTTTCAGAGTTCGACGCTTTCTGTCAATGCTACCGTGTGTTCCTGGGATGAGTTGGGTGTATGTGAGGTTGAAAGATCCACCACTAGTTGCCTCCTCTGCAGTTAGGTCGATCCATGCTGTTGCATTTTGACCGCGTTCTTGAGGTGGTCTAGGGGCAGAACGTTGTCTCTGGGCTCCACCCATTCCCCCCATGCCTCCGCCAAACATCTGTGAAAGGATATCCTCCATTCCACCGCCCCCGCCAAAGCCACCTCTGCCGCCGAAGGGGTTTCCACCTCCGCCGAATCCCGAGAACATCTGTTCTTGTTCATGCTTGCGCCTAGCTTCGGCGGTTCCTATCGAATCATATGCTGCTTGGACTTCTTTGAAACGAGCTTCAGCAGTTTCAGAGCCTTCGTTTCTATCTGGGTGATATTGCCTTGCAAGTTTGCGAAACGCCTTCTTGATTTCAGCATCGCTCGCCCCTCTAGAAACACCGAGAACCTGATATGGGTCTCTTGCCGCCATGTAACTATCGAGGCGCAGGTCTGCTTTGAATCAGTCGATATTTGGCGGAGTTCATTACCGCTGAGGTTAAATGAGGGCCATAAGTCGCGAGGAACCCCCTGAGGTGAAACCATGTCAGATGAAAATGACCAGACTCGCTCTTTCGAGGATAAGGTACAGGACCGACAAGATGCTATTGAAGCCCAATTCCGCAAGATTTCACGTGGTAGTTGGGCTCGTATCATCCGAATGGCAAGAAAGCCAACTCCTCAAGAATTCAAGCAAACTTCAATCATTTGTGGTATCGGTTTGTTTGTTCTCGGATTCATAGGATTCGTTATGCTAATCCTGATGGACAACTTCATCCCGTGGATTATTCACGATGTATTCAACATCTGATTTGGAGGAATAAAAATGACTGACGCATTTATCGCATTCGTTCGCCATGAGCAAGAATTGCTACTACTTCGACGTTCATCCTCAGACCCAGACGCTGCAGAGATGTGGGACGGTGTCTACGGAATCGGAGACACTGAGGAAGATGTCCTCAACCGTGTCTCAGAGTGCACAGGAATCCCAATGGAGGACTTGGAGTACGTTCGTGATGGACCTGCATTGGGTATTGATATTGATGGACGCCTACAAGACATCGCACCATGCTTAGTTGTCTCAACTAACAAAGAAGTAACTCCTGCAGGTAGATACAGCGAGGCCGTTTGGGTCGATCCTGGTGAAATTCAGAAGTATGCTTGTGTGTTCTCTGACCTAGAAATGGAAGGTGCAGAGAAGTTGTTCCGTGAGATGTACGGTTCAGTTGCTGCTTACCTATTCATTGTAAAGACAGCAATAGGTTCTGAGAAGAGAGTCGCTGATGAAATGCAAGCTA
>CALDQY010000253.1 GCA_937911445.1 uncultured Rhodobiaceae bacterium
GGCAAGTGTTCGTATGGGAAAGAGAACTCTTCCAGAGAAGAATGGAACAACCAAACCAGCAACAAAACGATCCGTTGAGGAGTGCTATGTTGGAAAAACTTCGTGCACTACGAAAATAAGTTGCATAACTTAAACAACCACATTCAATCGTCCGAATGGAGCACTTCTATGGGCAAAGGACTTCAATAGAAACATATTGAGCCAACTTGATGAAGACGAGAGCCATCCTTGTTGCTGGTGGTAGGGGCTCCCGTTTACATCCGTTTACTCGCTACACACAAAAAACGCTGCTACCACTTTACGAACGTCCGGTTATCGATTACGCACTCGGAACAATTCGGCGAGGTGGTATCACACAAACGACAATCATCTCGAACGAACACATCGGTCAAATTGCAAAGCATGTTGGTCAAAGTTTGGAGGGTGAACAAATTCACTACGTTCTCGAAGAAGAGCCTGAAGGTGTTGCCCAAGCCCTTCTCTTAGCACGCCCACACAATGAAAACTGTCGGCTCATGATTTATTTCTCTGACAACATAACCACGGTGGAATTTGATGGCATCGTTCGAGAATTTTCTGAGGCAGAGGAAGCCCCTGGTTGTCTTTTGTTAGCTCGTGAAGAAGAACATCCAGAAGCATTCGGTGTTGCAGTTCTTGATGATGATGGTAACATCATCGATGTCGTTGAGAAGCCGGAAAACCCGCCATCGAATCTTGCTATAGGCGGAATTTATCTCTTCGATGAAACCTTTTGGGACAAACTCGATCGTGCTGTCGAAGAGAAAGGAGATTCATTCTCAATTTCTGACATCAATTGCGCTTACATCGCTGAAGGAAAAGCAACGTTCGTTTCCGTGGGCGCAGATACGTGGGTCGACTGTGGTACGCCAGAAACTCTTCTCCAAGCAAGCATGATGGCCAAAGAAGGGAAGCTCAATCCTCGTCCATATCGGGAGAGATGATTCTATGAAAATCGGAATAATTGGAGCGGGCATGGTCGGTGGGGCCATTGAACATTGTTTTGGGCATGCGCACGAGTTGTTTGTTCACGATCCTGCTCGTGGAACGGAGTTGTCCGTTGTTACCGACAACGTCGATTTTGCTTACATCGCTGTACCGACTCCGCCTCATCCTGAAACTGGAGCATGCGATACACGCATAGTTGAATCGACCCTTGATGCCTTACCCGGTGGCTTTACGGCTGTCATCAAAAGCACCGTTGTACCGGGGACAACACAACGCTATCACGAACAATACCCTCATCTCAAAATCGCCTATTCTCCAGAATTTTTAGTCGAACGTCAGCGTTTAGAGGATTTTGCGAATCAAGACATCTTGGTCTGTGGGACGCATCACGCCGATGTTGCAGAACGCGTTTTTGAACAACATCGCCAAGCAGGCGTTCTTCGTCGTGACCAAACCTTCCAAGTCACTCCGACACAAGCTGAATTGGTCAAATACACCAAGAACACGTTTTACGCAATGAAAGTCACATTCGCAAATCAGTTGTACGATATTTGCGAAGGACTTGGAGAAGATTGGTACAAGATTCGTGAAATCATCACCGCTGAACAGGCACAACCGATTGGCCCATCTCACCTCGATCCCATCTTTGGATTGAATCGTGGATTCGGAGGCAAGTGCTTACCGAAAGATTCCTTGGCATTGGGCGTTCTTGCAGAACAACTTGGCGTGAAGTATGAATGGATGGATGCGATGCAAAACGACAACAATCGTTTGCGGACCATCCTGACTGGAAAGCCAAGCGATGTGGTGACCAATGACGACTGATCTGAGTCATGTCCACAACCGGTTGGTGCCCCGTGGCTCACTGGGTCGCTTTGGCCTCGCTGGTGGCTTCAACAGCGCAGTATTTTACATCGCTTGGACCGTTTCGATGTTTCTTTTTCCAAGAGTTGACGTGCGTATTCTGTGGGGAACATTCTGGGGCTTGACTGGAATCATGGCCCATTTTGTTCATCGATGGTATACATTTGACAATCACAAATCATTACGATGGACCTTACCCACAGCGATACCGGTTTACTTGGCAAGTATGTACGGCTCAAGTGTAACAATCGGATGGTTGGAAGGGGAGTTTCCTGAACAGATTGTTTGGCTAGGAATCCCAAATCTGTTGTTTTGGGGCATCATCATCTGGTTAACAATGAGGATATTCGTCTTCCAGTTTTCTTCAACTAGACCGCATGCGTCTCAAGAAGATCGAATGGAATAATGCTCAATGCTTCTTCATGCGTTGCTTCCAAATCGACTGGACAGGCTGAACCTGCATTGACTGCAGCAAGCCACGTTCGGGCACAAACGCACCATGAATCACCAGGTTTCAATCCGGGAAAGGAGAAATGAGGAGCTGGTGTCATCAAATCGTTTCCTTGAGCTTTCGCAAATTCAAGAAAATCCTGCGTTACCACACAACACACCGTATGCGAACCTCGGTCGTTGTCATCCGTATTGCAGCAACCATCTCGATACCAACCAGTAAGAGGGTCTGTAGAACATGACTTGAGTTCAGTCCCGAGGACGTTCACGGATGGGTGCATGATGGTTGGTTGCAATACCTACCTATCAATCATCGTGTGGGTCCAAGGATTGTTGCATCAAATGGTAATTTGTCTCGCCTTGGAGGCGAGAGGTTCATGATGGAGAAGCACAAGAGAGGTTCGAATGCTACCCGACACTCTCCAAAATTTGCCCCGTGATGAACGATACGCGTATGCTCGTTTACTTGCATACATGGCCCGTGTCGATGAAGAAATTACCGTTGATGAACTCGCTATGTTTGAACAACAACTTGGCAAGGCTCTCCTTTCTCCGAATCAGAGAGAAGTTCTCCGAAGATCGCTCAAGAGCCCTCCGACACTTGAGGAATGCTTGGATGGACTCGGTCCTGAAGCAGGACGTCTTGCTCTTCGAGATGCTGTCCTCATGGCAGCCTCAGATGGTACGGTCGACGACGAAGAACTCGAAGTTTTGAAAGAAATCGCCGAACATTTGGGTCTCGTCCCAGATGCTATTCAACAACTCATCGAATGGACCAAGACCGGATACGCTTGGATGCAAGACGGATACGATCTGTTGAATTCCCTCCAAGGTTGAGCCGTATGTTTTGCGACGGCGTCGCTGATTTGGACGCTGCTGAACGAGCGCGTTATGCCGATTTACTCGTCCTCATTGCTGCAGCAGATGGCGAGCTTGTTCGAGAAGAAATTCAAGTCCTTGAAGGGTTCATGGGACGAGCCATGGTTCACCCAGAAGCAAGAACTTCCATTCGCAAAGGATTGTACGATACAAATCGACTTTCGAATCTGTTGAAGAATGCTGAATTGGAAACCCTCCGGTTTGCTCTTCGAGACGGCGCTCTGCTCGCTGCTGCTGATGGGGAATACGACCGTAGGGAATTACGTATTCTCAAGAAAATCGCTTCCACTGCAGACGTTGATGAAACCGAACTGAAAGCCCTCTTCGATTGGGTCGCAAAAGGCTGGGAGTGGCACGCGAATGGCGTGGTACTCGCGAAGTTGTCCGCGCGAAACGATTCACCTTCAGAATGAATCATTTCATGATTTCAACAGGCACATTCAAACCATGATTGAATACCCACTGGTTGGGGCGGACTATGCAAAACGGAGTTAGCGGCTGGTATGCAAGATTGGATCGATGCTTGGACAACAGACAAACACAAATCGAAATGTGGCTCGATGCATGGGAAAACTCCCTCCGAACCCACCAACCTATCGCTGCTCTTCTTCCCGAAGATTGGCCAACGCTTCCAGCAAATCTTCTGACCGACCCAGGTCATGTTCTCGACCATCTACTTGCACGTCACGATGCAGAATCCGATGGTCGCTCCCCACGTGGAGCACATCCTACTCCTCCTCGTCTCGCTGATTCAATCATTTCATCGGAAATGCTTGAGGCGACCATCCAACCAAAAGTCAAGAAACAAACGACCAATATGCACCTCGCAGACCTTCCGCCTGGCTTCCAAAAGCACATCAAGAAGCTGAACTTCCCGCCCAGTGAAGAAGAAGTAACCCTCGATGAGGATTCGATTGAAGCCGTCAAGCGCAGCGAACGAACAAGCAGCGGTATTCCACTCCCGTTCTCTGACATGTCGTGCGGAGGTGGTATTTTCCACGCACGTATGCTTCGAAAGCACAGTGAGTTGTTTGAAGGGCAGAGTACTGATTTGCGCAAAGAAGACACAGAACGATTGTTCCGAGGATTCCAACTTGTCGATGTCGATGATCTTGTCGTCCGTTCAACCCGAAAGCGATTGCTGCTTGAAGCGATTCGCCTCGGTCTTGTCTCCTTAGAAGGCGAGCAAAAAGGTAAACTCGATCGAAGCCTCGCCGAAACCATCCTCGAACAAAACATCGTTTGCTCCGATACGCTTCAAGAAGACTGGCCATGGGATCAAGCGCCTCGATTGATTATCGCTAACCCTCCTTGGTTGCGTATCAAAGATCGATTCCGCGGCATGGAAGATGGTTCACAACGCCGCAAGGACTTGAGTGAAAAACTACGGAGCCTCTCCAACGATGATGGCCCTCGCTTCTCAACCATGCGTGGAAATGTCAACCTCTACCGACTGTTCATCGAGCGTGGTATGCAAGTCCTCTCAACCGATGGAAAGATGCGCATCGTCGCTCCAGACAGTCTGCTACGCGAACAATCCTCTCACCCATTGCGAAAACTCCTGGTTGAGAAGCACTCTTGGAACGAAGTTTGGGCTATTGAAGAAGCGAATCTCTTGTTCCCTGGCATGACCCAAGGCGTTGCCATTCTTGGCATCTCATCGACTCCAAATGGAACAGAATCACTCAACATCATCGGACCAGTAACTCGTTCCGATCTACGACGAGTTGGCTCTGGAATCTCATCGCGAGTCCCATCGTTCTCACTCACACAGGAACAGTGGGTTCAATGGGCAAGAAACACGTGGGCCGTTCCCCGTTTGCCTCGTGACCAAATCGAACGAAAGAGCATCCTCAAGATTCTTGACAATATGTCACAACTTCCACGCCTTGGTGATCACGACCACTGGCTTGCAACGCAAGAACAAACGGTCAAGGTTCGTGTTGGAGAAATCGATCAAACAGCACATTCGAGCAACATTTCCAGTTGGGATAAGGCAAAGTCATCTCGTCCGTTTATCCGTGGCGTACATTTCACAGAGGACGAAACCGGTAGTGTCTACATCCGACACCCAGCATTCCGAAAGGACATCCCATCGCGTGCCAACGAACGACAATTGGCCATGTGGTCTGGGAAAACCGAAGTCCAAACGTATGGTCCTCGTCTTGCATGCCAGGCCATCGTCAACGCTCACCAGGAGCGTCGACTACGTTGGGCTGTGATTCCGAAAGGATGCATCCTAGGGAACAGTGTGAATCATATCGAAATGAACCAAGCCATCCTCAACAGATTGAGTGCAGCCAAAGGCGATCTTCAGAAAGCATTAGAGTGGATGTGCGACCAACTCAACCAACGCGATTTGGACGATTGGGCAAAGGCTTGGTCCGCAAACAACAACGTCAACAATTACGAGTTGGAAATGCTCCCTCTTCAACTTGAACTTGAAAGTGGTGTTGAAGAAGTCGCTCAATGATGTAAGAACGTTGCATCTTTGATAGTTTGAATACGATGTTTTATATCTAAACCCTCGTTAGTTTTGAATGGTATTTGTCAGTTGGAGGATTCTAAGAATGGGCATTCATCCAAAAATTGGCATTACGGGACTTCCTCGTAGTGGAAAGTCCGCAGTTATGGAGAAGGTCCTCTCCATGCTCAAAGAAGAACGTGAGCGAGAACTGTCCGCTCGAAATTTGAGCGATACAGAGATCATCGGTGGAATTTGCACGGAACCTATCCTCGAAGACGGAGAGCGTCTCGGATACAAGGTCAGAAATCTGGTTACTGGAGACGAGGGTGAAATCGCCCACAAGAACATCGATTCCCGATTACGCGTCCTCGGGTATGGCCTCAACATAGCTGAACTCGAGCGTATAGCCATCCCTGCGATTCAACATGCTATTGACAATTGCGAAGTCATCGTTATCGATGAAATTGGAAAATTCGCAGTTGAATCGGAAGCCTTTGTTAATGCTGTTCGCAATGCTCTCGAAATCGACAAACCTACGCTCCTTACTCTGCATAAGAAGAGCCGTCACCCATTGTTGCAAGACATTCGACGGAGAGACGACGGTCGTATCCTAGAAGTCACTCCAGTCAACCGCGCCCTTTTACCATACAAGATTCACAAATTGATGCGAGAAACCTACTGATAACGTTGGTTTCATACATAGCGTCAACTTCGAAGGCTCGATGACTCCAGCTGACCGAGCAAAAAAAGTCCTCATGGGAACGGGAATGTGTCTCGTTTTCGTTTTCGCAGTTGGTCTCAACTCAGGACGCTATTCAACTAATCCTGAGATTGGCTGGCTGTTCCCAATTCTTGCCGCAATCCTCATTGGAGTGGGGTTGAGAAAAGGTAACCTTGGTCAGCAGTTTCCAGATGAATCGGATGATGAAATGACCCAACGCGTTCAAAACGATGTTCAACAAACAGAGAAAGAGAAGAATGTCGGTCAAGCATGGGCTTCTTTGGAACAACACGTCTTGAAATCAGAAATTGATGAAGACGAATGAGATATGTCGGAAGCGGTTGATTCATACCCTTCATTTACTTGCGTCAATGTGGTGAGAGCATGAGTGAAATACCTGCTGAATTGTTTTACACGAAAGAACACGAATGGATTCGAATGGATGGAGATATTGCAACCATTGGCATTACAGACCATGCACAAGATGCACTTACCGATATCGTCTACATTGAACTGCCAGAAGGTGGAGAAATGCTGGAGGACATGGGTGAATTTGCAATCGTCGAATCGGTAAAGTCCGCATCCCCTATCTTCGCTCCTCTTGCTGGAGAAATCACAGAAGTCAACTTCGATCTCGAAGACACACCTGAACTGATGAATTCAAGCCCATACGGTGAAGGATGGATTGTCAAAATGAAGTTGTCGAATCCCGATGATGTTTCAACACTCATGTCTGCAGATGCTTATCGAAGCATGTTGGGCGAGTGAACAGGTTGAGCGAACCAACGCGACTCACGTTGTACGTTGATGGTTCGTGCGATGGAAATCAGAACGTTGACGCAACCACACCTGCTGGCTGGGGCGTCGTTGTAGTCGAAGGAGATTCAGGTCTTGGACGTGGTAGTGGAGAAATCCAGACAGAATTGTCAGGACCCGTTTCAACCTCGCCCGAGGATGAGGAATTCATCGGAGCAGAAGTTGGCTCGAACAATACTGCCGAACTCTCCGGACTCTTCGCAGCATTACGATGGCTGTTAACCGAAGAGAATGAGGATCCTGTATGCATTCGTCTCGATAGTCAATATGCGGGAAACATTGCAACTGGAGCATGGAGGGCAAAGGCGAACAGAGAATTAGCAGCACGTGTTCAATCCGTTTGGAACGAAGTGGCATCTCAACGAGAGCTCTCCTGGAATCACGTTCGTGCACATCGTGGCCATCGATGGAACGAGCGTGCTGACCATCTTGCAAAGCGAGCAATGCGTCGAGAACGTCCCTTACCCCTCACATTTTGGAAGCCTGGACAAGATTAAGCGAGGCGTTCATTCAACCACGCTTGCAATTCTTCTGCATACTCAGGCCGGCGTAAGGCATGATCAATTTGCGACTTCAGCCACTCAAATGGCAGACCGGAATCGTACCACGAAACCGAATCAGACAGGACGTGCGCGTGAAGGTGGCCAGAATCCATCCAGTGCTTCATCAATGCAATCGATTGAAGTTCCCCATATTCCTCTACGGAATAATGGTCAAGAAGTTCGAACGTATCCTCTGCAAACACATACCGGCCACATAGGGCGTATGTGGAAGGAGCCTCTTCTTTGCTCGGTTTTTCTACAATGGAAACAATTCTTCCTTCGTCCATGGATATGATACCATAATTGCTCACGCGATCAGTGCCCACATTGTATACTGATGCGCTTGGTTGACCATGTTTCTCAAACAGCTGGACAAGTTCTTTCGAAACGTTCGAAGCCTGAAATTCTGTTAACGATGCGTGATTGGAAGTCAAGATGTTGTCTCCAAGCAACACCAGGAATGGCCCTGCAATGGCTTCTTTTCCCATCATGATGGCGTGACCAAGACCCTTCTGCTCATGTTGAGTATGGAAGAAGACTTCAACCCCATCAAGCGGATTGAGATGTTCGTTGCCTTTCGCATACATCGCATACGTTGCATTGAGGTTTTCTTGAAGAGGGGTGAAATCTTTTGCCGGAGAAGTAATGATGTGAATTCGGTCGCATCCTGCATGTTTGGCTTCAAGAATGAGATGATGCATCACAGGAAGATCGACCAAGGGCAACAATTCCTTTGGAACATATGCACTTGTTGGAAGCATTCTGGTACCTAGACCTGCGGCGACAATGACAGCATCACGAACCGTGCCCATGCTGTTGCTTGCAAGCGACAGGCTATCAAGCGTACACCCACTCGTGGGATTAATGGAGTCAAATCGTAAGGTGGTTCTTCTCGCCAGTGGCGTGATACTCCTTTCGTTTTCATTCTTTGAATTCCTTCCTGCAGGGCCTTGGCTTGATGCTTCCTTCTCGAGAGGTATGAGCGGATTGCTTGGACTATCGCTTCTCTATCTCAGTTGGTTTGAGTATGTGTTCAAGGAAGCGGGAGTTGTTCCAACCATCGCAAAATGGAAGCATCCTGAATCAAGTTGGAGAACCGTTGTGGCCGTTGGAATTTCCGTCCTTGGCCTATCTTGGGTTTCTGGAAACACGGGAGTTGGTGATGTTCTACCTGAGCCTACTGCAATGCTGCTCATGTTGATTGGTTTGCTTATCACGTACACTGGTTTCTATGCCTATTTAGTGACAAATGGGCCACTCAAGAGCGAAGAAGAATGATTTATTCTTCTTCTGTTGTGAAGACATTCTCTTCGTTTCCTTTCATCGATACGATGATGAGAATGTAGGCTGCAATAACGCCTATAATCAGCAACAATGGGAGAGAAACTGAGTCCTCCGATGAGGCTGCTTTGTCATCGACAAGTTGCGAATCACTCGTATTGTTGGTTTGTACGATTTCTTCTTCCGGCCAGTCAATTCCGATGCGAACAATATGGATATCGCCATTCACATTTGTTGATTCGATGTGAATGAGGTTGACAGGTTCATCGATCTTGATTGAAAATTCATCACCAGATTGGGAAGCTGAGGACCAGAATGGATTTGTGTTTAGAGCATCGGTCCATCGAATGGTCGATTTTGTCTGAGAATGTGTAAACTGGAGGGTGAATGTGTCGTTTGTTAGTGATTGAAGTGTTACCCAGTCCCCGTTACTTAGTGATAGATTTTGATCTGTTAAATGAAGCATAAATTCAGGTAATTCAACAAGCTCAGTTGCACTCGAATCGTTGATTGTTTCAGAATCATCTGATTGTCCTTCGGGTGCAAAATAAACAGCGTTCTGTCCAAGAAGAATTCGATCATCAACATGAGTTCCTGGAGATGAACCCCAAGTGCCTTCCAAGGTTAAGGCGTACCAAGCCTCGCCCATTTCTTCGAAGGTCATGTGATGTTCAAGCGTTATCGGGTTCAATCGCGTAAGTTCTTCCCAAGCAGGCGTCATATCGGGATTGGAAGAGGTTGAAGTCCAGAGAATCGCATCTCCGCTAATGAAACGAGCATCAAGTTCCCATTCAAAATGAAGTGTAGAATTGTCTTGTTCAATATGGAGTTCAGAAATTGAAATGGGTAAATTCCTCTCGAGAATCGGCCCAACTTTCCCCGAAACATCGAACTGATCTATCTGAATGTTGCCTCGAGTGTCAACGAGTCCAATGGCATAGTGGGATGTTAACATCCAATCATCGGACAACTGGTGGATGAACTCCACACTCGTTGTGTCCAATTCAGCGAGAACTTGAACGCCACTCTGCTCTAATGATACGATTGGGTTCGCTGCATGGTAAATTCGGATTTTATCGATATCCGATTGGGTCACTTCGCTCCATTGCAAAACCGTTTGAGCTTCGCTTGGATTGAATTGGGCAATCAACGAGCCACCATATCGCGGTGCTTGGTTGTCCTCAACGACGGGTGTAGAGAGGCTGTTGGCACTGTGCAAACGCGTGTCTTCACGTGCTGGATAACATCCAAAATCATCACAATATGGAGGATAGAAACATGTCAACGTGTAGTAGACTTCACGATCGATGGATTGGTTTGTCCAATCTAAGGTAAATTGCGATGATGAAGCAGGGATGAAGTTCGTGACAAGCGTTTTGTCCATACCATCCCATGTCGATTTTGTCGCGGGTACGGAATGTTCGTACAACGAGTGATAGAAATTATTGCCTGCGCAAGAAGGCCTCCATGTGAACACAGTTGATTGATTGGCTACGTCGTACTGCGCTGCGAACAATTCGGGCGCAACTGAAGCAGGGACAACTTCACGATGACCTCTTAGAATCTGAGACAATCCGACATTCACTGCCTCGGTCCGCGTCCCATCTCGTAGGATAGTTACAACAGCGTACGAAACTTCTCCTGACGTCCCTGGTGCAGGTTCGTAGACGAACGTGTGCACTTTACCTGAACAATCCTCATTCAGGTCGTTCATGTAACAAGCAGGAATATCTTCCGCGACAATGGTTTCTGGTGTGATTGCGTTGGCAAAGAAGCGACCGTTTTCGATGCGGTGAATTTCGTACGTTGCCATCTTCAACTGATCAAGAAGCAACCCATCGGTCGTCTCAATGTTTCTCCATTGTAAAATAGTTGATTCCGAATCAGGGAAGAATTCGGCCCATGTTTCACGCGCTTCCAAAGTCTCATCATCTTCTTCAGCAGTAACCGATTGCATTGGAAATGCAAGAATGAGGAAGAGTATGAGGCCAATGGCTTGCGTTCTCATGGTGGCAATTCGCACTGCATCCATTATCAGCGTGTCGCATTGTTGATGATACATCTAATCGATGAAACCGAGCGTATCGTCCAA
>CALDQY010000254.1 GCA_937911445.1 uncultured Rhodobiaceae bacterium
ACGACGTTCAAACCAATGCAATCATCCTCTTCGTTGGTCTGAATGGATACGATTTGGAGCAGGGTGTCGATGGAATCCATGCCTGCATTTTCAGCGAGAACGCGTGGAATGGTTTCCAACCCATCAGCAAATGCTTCGATGGCGAGTTGTTCCCGGCCTGGGACGGTTTCAGCATATCGTCGTAACCGACGAGCTAAGGCGATGTAGGTTGCACCTCCACCAGGAATCAATTGTGGATTTTCCTTCAATCTGCAAGCAACACCAAGTGCATCAGCAAAGCATCGTTCAACTTCTCCGACGACGGTTTCGGTGCTTCCCGTTGCGACAAAGGTTGCACCTCCCTCATCCGTCTCAAGAATCCAATGATCAACGTCGCCCCACCGTTCACATTTGCTCGAGATAAAGACGCCCACATCTTTCTTCTTCGCCTGATGAATCGAAGGCACAAGTCGTGCTCCACATCCCCGTGCGAGAAGTTCGAGGTCGCTCTTTGCAACTCGGCGGAAGGCCTTGATACCTGCCTCTGCGAGATGCGCATGCATGCTGTCATCAATTCCTTCTCGGCACGCAAGAAGCGTCACATCAAGGTCAACGAGCATCTTGACTTGGTCAAGCAGGCGTTGTTGTTCCGCATCTCGGAAGGATTGCAGAACGCTTGTGGACGTAACATTCAGTTGAACATCGGTCGAAAGTGAACGAAGTTCAAGGCCTCCATCAACCAAGAGAACGGACCCTGCTCCGAGAGAAGAAGGCATCTCAACATGTGCTCGTTTCTTTGAAAGGGCGAGACCTGTAATGAGTTTGGATTCTTCAAGTGCAGGACCAGTGCGCGTGATGACTTTGACGCGTGTTGGATCGGCAACCACGTTTCCATCGGATTCCATGGCAATCGCTTCAGCGGCTTCAACAGCACATGCTGAAATGGTGGATTGCATCTTTTGATGGAGTTTGCCGGCAAGCGATGTCATCGTTGCGGAGAGTATGTCATCGCGACTTGCCTTGAATGCGAGGGAATCCAAATGTTCCTTGCAATACGCTTCTGCCATGCGATACCCACGAGCGATCGTCGCAGGATGGACACCTTGAACGACAAGGTGCCACGCGTTTTGCAACCATTCAGCAGCTAGGAGAACCGTCGATGTTGTCCCATCGCGAACGGTTTGATCTTGCGCAGCACTGGCAGCGATGAGCATGTGCGCAATCGGATGCTCAACCTTTGCCGATTCAAGGACGGTGATACCATCGTTCGTGACCATACTGCGGCCCTCATCATCGACGAGCAGTTTGTCAAGACCTTTTGGTCCAAGCGTTGAGCGTACTGCTCCTGCAAGGGCCATAGCAGCCTGGATGTTCTTACGAAGAGCGTCCCGTCCTGTCGTACGGTCCGTTTCCTCAAGGATCGGAACATCGCTCATGGTCGCACCAACGGAGACCTACACATAAGGTCGATGTTCAGTCTTCTTCATCAACAACTTCGAAATCAGCGTCAACGACGTCATCGCCTTCAACATTGATCGAACCATCGCCTTCGTTGTTTTCTGCTTCTGCCATCTCTGCAGCAGCAGCTTCGTACAACTTTGAAGAAATGGCGTGCATCGACTCTTCAACTTCCTTGACCTTGGCTTGAATGGCAGCCTCATCCATGGCTTCGTCATCGATTGGCTTTCCGTCACCATCTTGGACGAGCGCCTCAAGTTCTGTGAGTTTCTCTCGAACCGGCTCAAGATCGGACGCATCGAGTTTGTCTTCGTTCTCGTCAAG
>CALDQY010000255.1 GCA_937911445.1 uncultured Rhodobiaceae bacterium
CCCATGTTGCCGCACCCAGGCTCAGCCAATTGCACTTACCATCCTCGAAGCCAGCAGCAACAACAGCAACAGCAAAACCTGCGTTGTCGCAGAAAGAAATTGCTGGCTTGATGTTGAATGGCGACCCTGATGGTGACGGACTAATCAACATCTACGAGTACATCAATCCGTCATGGACGACCACTTGTGGTGGCCAACCATGTTACAGGCCAGGTCCTGATGGTTCGTTCACAGAAACAACAACACCGTGTTCACCTCATCTTGGAATTGGTCCAGGGGGTTGTGCAACTCTCACCGCTGAGACCGACGGAATAACGACCACAAATCCTCTTGACGCAGACACAGATAACGATGGATTGAATGATTCACACGAAGCCTTGACTTTGTTGACCGACCCGACAAACGTTGATACCGACGGAGATGGAATAAACGACGGTACAGAAATAAATGGTCAATATGGAAACCCTCCGCAAGCGAGCGATCCTCGAAATAACAATACAGACGGAGACGCCTTCGACGACGGTGATGAGGATACAAACGGAAATGGTGTCGTAGATGCAAATGAAACAGATCCAACCAGGAGAGAAGACTCAGGGGATTTTGACAATGATGGTCTTGAGAACTGGCAAGAAAACCTTTCTTGCACCTTATGGAATGTATCAGATACTGACTTTGGTGGTGTAAACGATGGTGATGAATCTAACGTAACACACGGCACAGATCCTTGTGACTCGTTGATTAACTTCGTCGGAACTATCGTATCATTCAACTCAGGATCCAGTCAGCTCACATTGGTAGATGGTTCAGGCTTTAGTCCAGGTGGAGGAATAGGCTTCTACAATAATTCAGGTACCTACACTCAATTCACATATTCACAGCAGGTTAACGACGTTCTACAATTTGTTTCCCCTGCTCCACCTTCAGGTGCAACTACTGCTGAAAGTTGGAACAACTCTTGGTGCCATGACATAGTAACTGGTTCATTCCCTAACTACTGTGATGATGATTACTCAGACTCAGATGGCGACGGACTTGCTGATTGGGAAGAAACACTTGGTGTGTTCGGCTATTTCTCAAATCCAACCTTAGTGGATTCTGATGGTGATGGTGAAGACGATTTCGATGAGGTAAACGGAGGAACAGATCCACTGGAGCCTTGTACTAACTCACTCGACAATGATCTTGATGGATTGAACAACTACTTCGAGGAAACCACTGGTTGTGACAACTCATGGATTGGAATCACAAACGGCAGTCAAGATGTATGGGTCACTGATGCCAACAATTCTGATACTGATAACGGTGGAGTTATCGATAGGCAGGAATACTTCGATTCCACCAACCCAGAAGACAATCCTCAGGACGATGTGTTCCCAGATGATTTTGACGGTGATGGTATCCCGGATGCGGTTGAAAACCAAACCGGAACCGATTGGAGAAACCCTGATACAGATGGTGGAGGAATGATTGATGGCGACGAGTGCCAGCAAGAGTTTTGGTTTACCAACTGCCAAAATTCGCCATTCGATCCGTTTGACCCAACTGATGACGTTGTGCAAAATGATATTATTTTCTGGGCTAACAACACAAGCGGTGTTGTCGACCTAAACCGTGTACATCGCTGGCGAGTCAACACATACGATTTCTATACAGGTGCGGCATATGGTCTTGAAACAGGGGTACATGTTTCTGGTGACATCACCATACCGTATACCAACACCTCCAACCTTGCCCCATCCAGTTATTCAAATGACACAGTCGCATGGAACATGGCATTCCCTAACCCATTAACAGGGGGGGCAATACCGATGTCTGCTTACCTGTTTAACATCACATTCTACTCGGATGCAAGTCTGGTTGTTGCGAGAACAAATGATACTCACACTTACACTGTATCAGAGGGCTTTATGGACGCAATTTGGGTAGAAGAATACGAGTATTGGTTCGATTGGTCTACCCTCTCTGCTAATACAATTGCAGGGCCGAATTCAACCTACGCAACCATCGTACCAGATGAACTTACAAATCTTTCAATGCCAACCTCTTATGTTTTGAATGTAACAAATGAAGTTGTAAACAATGCAGGTGCAACCGATGCCTATTCTACTGCAGATGCCATTGCAACATTCCTACGTGAAGGAAATGCAACATTCGATTTCAAGCGTAATTACAACGGCAGTGGGGTCGCTCCGCAAGCAGATATCACTTATGACATACTCAATCGAGCGAGAGAGGGTACGTGCTCAGAATTCACCACAGTATTCGTTACAATGGCAAGGCTTGCTGGGCTTCCAGCGAGATTTGTATCGGGTTACTCAGGTGGTTCTTGGACAGGTAACGGGTATGAGGTATATGGCTCAGATACAGCTCAATGGGGTGAAGTCAGATTACAAATGAGTGCGGGTAGCGGCGGAGACGATTTAGGCTGGA
>CALDQY010000256.1 GCA_937911445.1 uncultured Rhodobiaceae bacterium
ACCATCTTCAAAGACCGCTTTGCGCACCAAACATCATGGAGGCGGAGCAGTTCCTCGACGATGTCCTTGCTCGCGTCAAGGACTTTCTCTCTGCAAGTCAAACCGAGTCGACCATACGACTCGCAGGACCTCCACAATCCCTTGGAAAGACGACTGATCTCAAGTTGCCACTCGAAGGCCGAGGTCTTGAAGCTGCCTTGGATGATATCGAATCTGTTCTACGTCACTCTGTCCGCACAACAGCACCAGGTTTCATGAATCCCCTTTGGGGGGGTCTCTCGATTGCTTCAATCGCAGGTGAATTGGTCACGGCTGCTACGAACACGGCGATGTACACATACGAGATTGCACCCATTGCAACCTTGATCGAATCCACCATTCTCAAACGGATGGCGGAACTTGCTGACTTTGGAACCAGTCAAGGAACATTGACAACCGGTGGCTCAAACGGAAATCTTCTCGGTTTGTTGTGCGCTCGGCAGGCCAAATTTCCACTATCCTCACATTCTGGATTTGATGGTACGAAGATGGTTGCCTTTGTCTCAGAGGAAACACATTATTCATTTAGCATAGCATCAAATGTAATCGGCATAGGACACTCGAATTTAATCACAGTCCGATGCAATGACGACGGGCAAATGCTTCCTGAAGCACTCGATGAAGAGATTCAACGTGCCCTCGCTAACGACAAAATTCCATTTGTGGTATTGGCCACAAGTGGGACGACCGTTCGGGGTAGTTTTGATCCTCTGCGTGAGATTTCAGCGGTTGCTCACAAATACAACTTGTGGATGCATGTGGATGCTGCATGGGGTGGATCGTGTCTGTTTTCCTCACGTTATCGTTCGCTAATGGATGGGATTGAACTCGCCGACAGTTTTTGCTGGGATGCGCACAAGATGATGGGTATACCTCTGATTTGTTCAGCCTTTATCGTCAAGGACGCAGATATTCTCAAGGCCGTTTGTTCCACTGGCCAAATCGCTCACTATCTCTATCACGATACCGGTGCAGGAATTGATCTTGGACGATTTTCACTTCAGTGTGCACGACGAAATGATGCACTCAAGCTGTGGCTTGCATGGCGTGAGATTGGCGATGCTGGTTGGGCCTCAATGCTTGAACGGTTCATGGATTTGGCTGACCATTTGCAGCAGCGCATCGAGAATCATGATGCGTTAGAAATGGTCAGCGAACGAATGTGGACCAATGTTTGCTTCCGCTATGTCGGTGACTCTCCTGAGGAAGAACTCAACCAATTGAATGCGGATTTACGTGAACGTCTCATTCAAGACGGTCGTTTTATGGTCAGCCGTAGTACTGTTGATGGGAAGATTATTCTACGCTCTGTCATCGCAAATAGTAGCATTACAGAATCTTCGCTCGATGCGTTCTTGGACAGGGTGGTATCGCTTGGAAAGGATATTGAGCGAGGTTTGCCCCAGATATAATTAGGACAGGATGACGATGAGCGATGGAGAGCTGATTCAAACTGCGCTGTACGATGAGCACGTAGCCCTTGGAGGGAACATTGTTGATTTCCATGGTTTTGAACTGCCTATTTGGTACTCAAACATCAAGGCTGAGCATCTCGCAACCCGAGAATCCGCCGGCCTCTTCGATGTCTCTCACATGGGTACATTCCGCTTCTCTGGCCCAAATGTACGTGAGTGGCT
>CALDQY010000257.1 GCA_937911445.1 uncultured Rhodobiaceae bacterium
CTGTTGCCGTCGAACAATTCCTTGGCGTTCCAACCGAACGCTTCGGTGATGCGTCCGAGTGCTGCAGCCATTCGCTCGGCGTAGAATCGTCCATCGTAACCTGGGATGCCGCCATCGTCCTCAGCCTCAATCCACGGATGGACTTGCATTGGTCGCTTTGATGCATCAGTAACCACGTACGAGATCTTCATACCTGGCGTAAAGCCGAGTCCACGTTCGATGAGAATCATCGCAGCACGGACCTGAGCCATGCTTTCAGGTCGAGCATAATCCTTGGAAAAGTCAACCTCGCCATTGGATTGGACACGTCCTTTGCAGGACTTGGCGAGAATCAAACGGCGGGCATCGACCTCATGTTTCTTCAATGCAGCCACACATTCACGAGCGTGTTGAACCAGAGCATCGCCTTCATCGGCGAGGGCGTAGGTGAACGTCTTCTTCATGCTCGTTGTGAGGTATTCGAACGAATCCGTACGTTGCGTCTCATAACCACGAATCAACATCTCTTCGCTCGGATACACGACCTGTCCAACATAGCGCTTTTTGGCACCATGACTAAAGAAGACGGAGAGCCCTTTCTCGTATTCGAGAACTGCAGAATCACGGCTGTATTGCTTGGCAATGTCGAGACCAAAGTCGATCATCGCTTGTTTTGCAGCCTCATAGGCTGCGATGGTTTCCTCATCATCGTCCTCCTTCAAGACGGAAGGCGACCCTTCAGGAACAGGGGAACAAACGAAGATGGAATCCGTATCGGAATAGACCACGTGATGGCCTTCCTCTTCCAACTTTTGGATGATGGTCTTGATGTTTTGACGCGCCCATGCTGTGATTGAGGAGCCCAAATCCTTGTGGGTGAATCGATAGAAACCTGATGCGAAGACGCCATAGAACGAATTCATCATGATCTTGACAGCGTACTGCATCGAATCGTGGAACTCTTCTTTTTCCACCTGCTCATCCTTGCGAGCAAGTTTGATTTGCGCCTTGTGCTCATCACGTTGGTTCATCAAATCTTCAAGGAGGGTTGGAACCAATCCTTTGCGATGTTCAGCACTCCAGAAGACGGCTTCCGTTGGCGAGACGTGTGTTGCATCACCCTCACCAGGTTGCTCAGGATGCGATGGATCGATCCGCGTCGTGTAGCAGACGTTGTTACCGATCATGATGCTTGGATACATGCTCTTGAAATCCAGAACTGCAATCCAAGGATGCAATCCTGCTTCAACATCGTGGACGTAGCCTCCAGTGATTTGACCTTCCTTTGCTTCCGCACTTCCCGTCAATGGAACGGCTACGTTTTTGCGGTCAGCTAGGCGAATCACGAGACTGTCGAGCAGTTGCGACGTACTTCCATTGGCAGCTGTTTCAAACGGAACTTTGGCAACGGAAGCAACCGCTTCCTTACGACGAATCGCTTGAATCGCATGGAGGATGTCAAGCGGCAAGGCAGCATCTCGAACGCAGTATTCCATGACTTCATCAGGCCGATTGGCCCACTCCTCGTCCATGTTGGATGCATCGATGTCGATTTTCTGTTTGTCTTCCTCTTCCGGGAACAACAAGCGAGCAATGAACGAGAGCGTTTCACGTTGTGGACGCAAGGCTTGACGTGCTTGCCACCAAGCATCGACAATGGCACGTCCAGCAAGATTCCAAGCACGGTTCGATTGACGGCGAGGAAGAACACCTGTTCTCGTTCGCTTGCATTCCGTTTCCAGATGTGGTGTGCGACCCCATCCCAAGAGATTGCTACGGGCCTGCCATTGCTTACGACTTGTATGATGGTCCATGCGTTCAACCAATCGTGGAAAATCGAAGTTGTCGATGTTGTAACCAGTAATGATGTCTGGATCTTCATTGCGAACCATGATGGTCATCTGTTCCATAATGAGGTCTTCAGCGCCTCGATATTCATAGACACGACGAGAACCATCGATCATGTCCTCGACCCAAACAGCAGCACAGAGAATCGAATTGTTGGCAATACTCGTTTCCAAATCGTAGGAAAGGATACGCCAAGGGACTTGGAACGGTTCGCTTTCTACGACATTCTCTAGCTGTACGGACACGGTTCGGTCAACTTGGTATCGACCAACACCACCGTGTTTGATGACACGGAGATTGCGTTCCCCATCCTCATCGTCATGTTCACGCTCATCGATCAAAAATCCATCAATGGCAAGATGCATACCAACATCGTTGTCCAAGAACATGCGATTGACAAAGGGAATGTCGCCCGAATAAATCATCCAGCCTTGCTTCTGCAATTCACCACGAAGGGATGGAACATTGAACGGTTGAACCGCTTCAACGGTCCATACAGGTTTCTCGCCCAAATCGGTCCATTTCCAAACAGGACCACGAACGTCCATGACTTCAGAACGACGGCCAATAACATCGATTCGTCGCTCTTCTTCATCGGTCACAGGTTGGTCTTTGCTACGCTTACCGACACTTGCAATCTCAAAGGTCGGTCGCAATCCAGAGACAAGAACACAGATGGATGCACCATCTTCGCAACGACCAAACAACTCAATCGTCGTCTGTGGAGCATCCTCATCACCATGCGAATGATACCGTCCACTGACGACACCAAAGCGGCCTGACCATGCCTCCATGGCAACGCCTCGGGCTCAACCGTCTTGAAACCGAGCCTTTGGCCAGTTCAATCAAACGTTGAGTTTTCTTCGGAATGAAACAGCAAATAGCATTGCGAGGATGAGGAGCCATACTTCGAATCCAGGTACGGATTCATCAATGATTTCATCCACAGGCTGATTGTCCTCCGCAGGAGGTGTATCCTCAATTTCGTCAGCAGCCTTGTAGTCAACAGCAAACGTGATGTTGTATCGAGATTCTTGGAAGTTTTGACTTCCTAGATAGGTTGCAGTGACTCGCCATTCTCCAGTGCATTCAACACCATCGCACGAGGGTCCATCGAACAACCATTCGAACCGAGCAATTCCCTGCTCGTTTGTGAGGGTCGTCGTGGGTGTTGTCGTCGATGTGACCCAAGCACCGGTTTCGTTGCGGTACTGTAGGATGAACTGAATCTCCTCATTCTCGATAGGGGGGTCAAGGCGGTCACGCATGAGCGCAACTTCACCAACGACAAGGTGACCTTCTGGAATACCGGCTTCTCCGCCGTAATTCCAACCCGTCATGACGAGCAATTCAACACGAGAACGGACAAGCACCTGGACTTCGACCTCGGAACCGTTCAGAACGTTCTCAACGTCCTCATCGCATCCGCCTGGAACGTTGATATCTGGTTCATAGGCAATCTTGAGCGTCCGAAGACCTTCCAATTTGTCATCAGTTGCTTGAACACCATGGAGCGTTGGATTTTGCAGCGGATCACCACTAAACCATTCAACCGTTCCGTCGACATCGTCTGTTTGAGCCGTAGAGAATGGAGTCGTGTTCTCGTCTTTATCGAGATACAGGTTCAGACATTTTCCACCAACCGCTTGTCCGTTCGCTTCCGTCAAGAGAGCATCAATGTGGAAGGATTCCTCGAGGTAGAGAACAGGGTATGAGACACCGTCAATGCTGTAGGTATCAACGCTGGACAAGAACGGTCCGACCTCAGTGATTGAAAGGGTTGAATTGTAGTCAATTTCGATCGGCCCCTCTGGAGCTTCCCATTGACCAGTCGTAGGATCGTATGTCCATGCTCCATCCCATTGACAATCACCATCTTCATCGAGAACGAATTCGCCACCAGCACTGATAGCATCCTGTGGTGCAATAAGGCCTTTACAAGCCATGAGCGTGATCTCAAACCAATGATGGTTCACCCAACGCTCTTCTGAAGACCTCCACTCGTAGGTTTTGATGTAGACATGTAGGATTTCTGATAGGTTCGTGTAGAATCCATCAATTGAAAGCGTCAATGAAAACGTGTCCGAATCCTCCAATGCATCTGAGCGGACAAAGAGTCCTTCGAGGACGAGGTTGTACTTCTCGATAGGATTCTTATCAAAGTCATCCATGGAAAAAGCACCTTCAACAAACACTTCCCCAGTCTCAGAACCTGAAACAAGTGAACCATTGATGTAGAAGACATCCGAATCGATTGATGTCATGTTCTTGGATGTGTCAAATTGGAAGACAGGTTCTTGATCGACGTTTCCTTCATCTGCGACAACAAAATACATTCTGAATTTTTCAGAAACCTTGCCAACTGTATCGTAAACTCGAAGTTCCATGCGTATCTGGTTTTCTTGGGTTCCATCCTCACTTACGGTAACGTTCTGAAACGAATAGGTGAACAAGCCATTGCTCGATGCTGGTTCAGAGAACGTGTGCCCTTCAAGATTGAACTGGTCATCGCCATAGGGCGCATCAAAGAAAATATTCCACTGATAGGTGTCAATGCCGTTTCCTGTTGTTGCATC
>CALDQY010000258.1 GCA_937911445.1 uncultured Rhodobiaceae bacterium
CTCTATAGAAATGGATCAAGAAGGTTTGAGCAGGCGACAAATGGTCGCTATCGAAGATGCGAAAACTGCACTTGAGTTGTCACTCATATCTCCGCTCGAAGAAACATCGAAGGTCACCTTCCGTCATCTTGCCATGCTTGCACAAACAAAATCCAATGACGAAGATGTCTGGATTTCTCTTGGTCTCGCAGACAACGTCTCTCAATCGATGATTGGCCGACTCGATCGGATGCGAACATGGACTCAATCTCGGCATTTCCCCGATGAACTACGCATTACCATTCTCGAAGAACCCGATGTAGAGGCTGTCGGACGATTGGATGATGAGAATCTCGCCATCCTACCAACGCTCATTGAGGCTCTTGATGCATGTGAATGGAATACTCCGAGCATCCAATCAACGGTTTCAAACGCAGCGAAATCCCAAGACATGTCGCCACGTCATGCCTACAGAGCACTCTACCTCTGCATTATGGGTACGGAACGTGGGCCACGATTGCCGACCATTCTTGCAGAACTCGATCAATCAACCATTGTGAACTTGCTACGTGCATGTCTTGAAGAAAGCGTAGAACCTTGATGTTAGCACTCTCTTGACCCTAAGAGTTGAAAAGAGGTCGGACCATCTCAATAACATGGCAGGCGTCTTTTGTCCGACGTGCGAAGCAGGTGTCGAAGCTGCAGCTAAGTTCTGTCTCTCCTGTGGCCACGATTTGACAATTCAAGGTCCAATCACTTCAACGGGCCATGACTTGAACCAAATCAAGGAAGTGATTCGTCATCGAGAAGATCTCTCAATGGCCGAAAAATTCGATATGATCGCTCGTGTCGAAGAGGGTGCGAATCCAATTACAATGGGTATCGCTGCTGCAGCAGATGATGGTGAACATTTCGACATTGGTCAAGCGTTCGAAGGCGCAGGTGAAGATATTTCACCACTCAAGAAACATGAATTTGGACAATCACCTGCAGCCAATGCCGCCGTTCGTGCTGTCGTGAAAGGAACAACCGGATGGGACATGATCAAAGCAGGAACATTGGACATGTCCGATGGCATGTTTCGAGATGCTATGGACCATGGAATGGACGCATCGACACACATTCACGATGTGGCAAGTGGCGAGCATGAGGGAATTGATCCAGACGCCATGCGGGCCATTCCGGTCTTGAAGCCACCGAAGCGAAGTTTTTGTCCAAAATGTGGCTCAGACATTCACAACAACACCATGTTGCAATGGAGGAAGTGGCGCGAATCATCATCCGATGTTGTTTCAATGCAAATGGAAGCTGCAATGGAAACAGCACTCATTGAAGTTGCAAGTCATTACGTCAACGTGATTCAAGCGCTCAAGGATGAGCGCGATGACGCTGTCGCACGCGCTGCAAAAGCCGCTGCTGATGGCAACGAAGATGCGCTCCGAGAGAAACTTGAGTCCGAAATCCGTGCTGAACTCGAAAAGGAATTCAAAGCAGATGGCAAATCGAAGTCCTCTGCAAAATCTGAACCAAAGAAGAAAGCAGAGCCTAAGAAAACACAATCCAAAGCCAAGAGTAAGCCCAAGTCAGGTGGCCTCTTTGGTGCTAAGCGTCCAAAGAAGACGTACGAGGGCGAGCCAGGAGGAAAGGCAGATTGGTTCCTTGAAGAAGCACTCGATACAGTCTACGACCCGCATGGCACCGGTAAAGCAGTGAAAGCGGCAACCATTTTGGCTCGATCTTCCGATGGAAACGTACGTGTTCGAGATGTCGTACGAGCCTATGCACTCCAAGGCCGTGATGGAATAAGTGAACTTGCTTGGACAAACCCAATCACGGAGTATCTGGTTGAAGCTTTCGATGCTTGCTAATTCACAGGAATTTCGAACACAAATCGAGAACATAACGAATCCCGATGACAAACAATACTGCAACAAACAGTTGCATGATGCGCTGCTCAGATACTTTGGCAATACCGAATCGAGCACCGAGGTTTGCTGCGATAATGACGACGATTGGTAGGCTGATAATCAACCAAAGATTGGAAGCGAGCACATCGATTTGACGTTGTTCGAGTGCAACAAAATGTGTAAGAATCGAAATAGGTAGAACCACCATCATGATGTGAAGGCTGGTGCCTATCGCTTTACGGGATTCTAGACCTCCGTATGTACGCAAAACAGGAACGTAAATTGCACCAGCTCCGATGGCTAAGACGGAAGACAGGAGGCCTCCTGAAGCCACTCCAACTCGAAGTGGTAGCATGTTTGGTTCGCTGTTTTGTGTGGATTGATTCTTTTTTGAACGAAGCGTTTTGATGATTGCCCACGTCACAAATCCAAGGCTCAGCGTTTTGAAGAATACATCGAAGGAACCACTCAGTGATGCTACAACAACAACCCCGATGATTGCTCCAGGCAGTGCTCCAACAAGACTTTGCTTGAAACGCACATCTGAGACATGACCTTCTTTTCGATGACGAAGACCGGAACCCCAAGACACCGTTGCAGAAAGACCAAGAGACACGATCAGTAAAGCCCCATCAATCTCCCAGCCCAATCCATAGTGGAGCAAAGGAGCAAAGAGCAGACCTCCTCCTAATCCAAGTGGTGCAAAAAGAAATCCAATGAAACCGCTGCCAAGGAGAACCACAGCCATGGTCACAGCGTCCATGAGACGCCGATGTTCACTCAGCATATCATATCAACCCAATCGGTGGTATAGGTTCAAATAGGAACCTCACACGACTCGAGTCCATGGACGCTCTCATGATTGGACTTATCGTTGGCGGATTTATCGCCTTAGTACTCATTATCTGGATTTTCAGCACGTGGAACCGCTTGGTACGCCTCGAAGAAAACGCAAACAAATCCTGGGCGGACATCGACGTACTGCTAAAGCAACGCTACGACATGATTCCAAACCTTGTCAACATCGTCAAAGGATATGCAGAGCATGAGAGAGAAATTTTTGAGCAATTTGCTGTTGCACGACAAACAGCAGCTGGTGCTCTTGCTCAAGGCGATGTCAAAGGCGTTGGAGCTGCTGAAGGCATTCTCTCCGGAATGCTCCCACGGATCAACATGGTCGCTGAACAATACCCTGACCTCAAGGCAGACACATCCTTTGTCAATCTCCAAAACCAGTTGGTTGCTCTTGAGAACCAACTCGCCGATCGACGTGAATTCTACAATGCATCTGCAACCAACTTCAACGCAGCCATCCAAATGATTCCAACCAACTTCGTTGCTGGCATGAAGGGGTGCGTACGCCGAGAATTGTTCGTTGTCGAAGGTGTTCAGCGAGAGAACGTTCAGATTTCCTTCTGAATACGAACATTCAAGTTTGAACCGCCTGATTCACAACCGAGGAGCATCCAATGTTCTTGGTGATTGGTCACAGCGATATCGCCGTTCAACTGGCGAAATGGTGCTCTGAGAGACGACCTACACGACTGATTGGTCTTGCTTCAATGCTTCAAATTGAAGATGAGATTGGTGACTGCGAAATCTTACCGTTGCCGCAACCAATGGCTGCTTCAGCGTTACCTGATGGCGGACAAAAACCAACTGCAGTCATTGTGATTGATGTCGATGTTCTCGAGGATGAACAAGCATTACCCACACTTCGTGAACGATGGCCAGGTACACCCATTCTGTGTGAAAAAACAGTTGGTGGCGATCTTGAGTCCGTCGATAAGATTGATGCAAATGACATCATCACTGCTGCGTACAAAGAAAAGGTTCGTGCTTGGGAGCGTCACGCAGGTGCGACGGTATTGGAATCGTACATACGACACCTTCCTGAACAATCCAACGTAGCCATTTTTTGTCACGATAATCCCGACCCTGATGCTCTCTCTTCCGCTTTAGCCATGTACGAATTGGTCGCTTTCTTTGGCCATAAGCCGACCATTTACCATGGTGGAATGATTGAACATCAACAAAATCAAGCAATGGTTCGACTCTTGGAGATACCATTGAGGAGGATTCTTCTCGATTGGGAATTGGAAGATGTTCTCAATGAAGCAGAGTGCATCATTACGGTCGATTTCCATCAGCCTGGAGCCAACAACATCCTCCCTCCAGACTGCGTGCCCCACATCATCATCGATCACCATACCTCGGACAAGGCAGTAACAGCAGATGTAGCCTTCCTGCGCCCAGAATACTCAGCAACTTCGTCGTTGATTGCAAACCTTCTCATGAACATGAGTTTGGAAATGACACCTCGCTTGGCAACAGCACTATCGTTTGGTCTACGAACAGATACACTCTCATTCACTCGTTCCTTCAACCAAGTCGATCTGAGAGCACTCATGTGGCTAAATACATGGGTGGATGATGAATTGCTTCAATCCATACAGGCACCATTACGAAGTCCTGAAACCTTGGAATCGTATCGTGAAGCGTTAGCAACTATGGTGCAAAAGGATGGGCTTGTTCTCGCCCCAATCAAAAACTTGGTCCGTCGTGATGATCTTGCACAAGTCGCTGATTTTCTCTTTGCAACATCGAACACCGATCTCGTGGTTGTTTACGGGATTCAGCGACAGAAGATGCTCTTATCGGCAAGAAGCCGCCGAGAACATCTCCACGTTGGTATGGCACTCTCGAAAGAATTCCCAAATGGACAGGCAGGTGGACATCGCGTTATGGCTGGTGGTCAAGTGCTTCTTTCAAATCTCGGATTTGAAGTTGGACACGAGCATGAGGAATCTCAAGAAGCGATACTCTCAGCCTTTACTGAACGCATGTTGGAGTTGTTTTCGCGAGGTGCTGAAGAATGAGTACCTCCTCACCGTACATCGATATCTCCCCCACCCTCCGTTTGCTGGGTACGGCTCACGTGGCGACAGCCTCAGTCGAAGCGGTCAAGGAACAAATTGAAACCTATCAACCAAAAATCGTTGGGGTCGAGTTGTGTAAGACCCGCCATGATGCACTAGTGGAGGGCCGACGTCTCGACAAAGAAGGTCTACGCAGAGTCATCAAAGAAGGCAAAGCTCCAATGGTTCTGATGCAAGCCATGCTGAGTGCTGAACAGCGCCGCCTTGGTCTGAACGAAGGTCAGGAACCAGGTGCAGAATTATTGGCTGCTGTTGAAACTGCCAGAACTGCAGGCATTGATGTAGCGTTGGTCGACAGAGACATCCAAGTCACGATGCGCAGAGCTTGGAAGAAAATGAAATGGCGAGAACGCTTCCGATTGCTCTTCTCACTTTTTGGAGATGATGAAGAACTCGAAGAGGACTTTGACCTCGATGAGTTGCTCACTGATTCGGATCTCTTATCGACCATGATGGAAGACTTGAAAGAATTCTCACAAGGTGCTGGAGAGGCCTTAATCGATGAGCGTGACCGATACATTGCTGAAAAAATCATGCAATCGAAAACTGAAGAGAAGATGCTGGTCGTGGTTGGAGCAGGTCATTTGAAAGGAATTGAACGAGCGTTAAACCCCTACAATCCGCTATCAGCTGAAGAATTCGAATCCATTTCGACAGTTCCTAAGAAAGGAATCGTCGGCAAAGTGCTACCATTTGCGATTCCGTTGATTGTCATGGGGCTCGTTGGATTTGCATTGTTCAACAACAATGAGGTTGATTACGTCAAGATGCTCACAGTTTGGACACTGTTCAACGCCATCTTCGCTGCGATTGGTTGTATTCTCGCTCGTGGCCACCCTCTGGCTATTCTAACAGCAGCCCTCGCGAGTCCAATCACATCACTGAATCCGGCACTTGCAGCTGGATGGTTTGCTGGGTACGTACAGTTGCGTATATCTGAACCGACAACTGAAGATTTGCAACAATTCCTCAAAGGCACATCCATTGGAGGATTCTGGAGTAATCGAGCAGGTCGTGTACTTCTTGTTACTGCTCTAACAAATCTTGGCAGCATGCTTGGCGCATGGTTTGCAGCGGCTGGATTCATCGGCGGCGGCATCACTTAGTCCAACGCTCGTAACACGTTCAACAGGTCTGAATGAGCTCGTACATCATGCACGCGTAACCAATCAATCCCAACATCATGGGCATAAGCAGCAACACCAAGTGTTCCAAACAACCGATCTTCACTCGCTGATTGACCTGTCAATTGACCAATCATTGACTTTCGTGAAACACCCCACAAGATGGGAAAATCGTGTTCTCCACGAAGCGTTTCCCAACCTTTGAGCAAATCGATGTTGTGATAGAGAGTCTTTCCAAAACCGATTCCTGGATCCAGACAGATACGATTCGGTTCATGTCCCGCATCGACGAGTTGCTGCGCTGTAGTGAGAAGTTCGGATGAAATTTCTTTGACAACATCACGATACGAAGGGTTAGCCTGCATCGTCTTTGGTTCTCCGAGCATGTGCATGATGCATACTGGAACGTTTCGATCCAAAACCAAATCCATCATGCCTTGTGAACGCAAACCAGAGACATCGTTGATGATGGTTGCACCGGCATCCAACGCTTCTCGAGCAACTTCATGGTTTCTCGTATCGATGGACAAAGGAATGGACGGATCTGCATTGCGTAGAGCCTTGATGATTGGTAGAACCCTTGACAACTCCTGTTCTATAGAAACTGGTTCAGATCCGGGACGCGTACTTTCGCCACCAATATCGATAATACCTGCTCCTTCTGTAATCATGGCCAAACCATTCTCCAGCGCTTCCTCGATGCTGTGCTGGCGAGAGGGCCCATGAAATGAATCAGGCGTGATGTTGAGAATACCCATAAGACCTGGCCCTGAGAGAACACGGCGGAAGGAAAAAGGTGCCAAGGCATCAGCCATGAACTGTTCCAGTAAGGATGGATTCATAAGGCCTCATGCCCAAGCCTCCTGCATGTCGGAGACAGAAGGCAACCATTCAGTGAGTGGTTCCAGTTCATCAACGGCTGACCTTGGTGTGAGTGAGGCTTCACTCGAACTCGCTGAGCGTGTTGCCCTGCGACTGGACATTTATGACAAACCAGCGATTTTCAACATGCTTTCAAGCAGAGCAAAACTTGGTGCTGGAATCGTCACAGTCTCGTTCTTATTGTGGTGGCTCTTGATCAGCAACTCGTCCTCTGATGACCTTGCAACCGGCGTCTCCAAATTCTTCGCCTTGAATTACAATGAGGTCGCCTTAGCCGTCATGGCACTTGCGTTCCTTCATTCTGCATTCGGGGACTTTGGTCGAGAAATGGGGTCACTCGTACCATCGCTCATTTCTGGAGTGATGATCATCATGGTCTTGCTGTACGTCGGCGAGCCTGTTGTAACGGCATTCATGTCCGATTCAATGGAAGTCAACACCGGCCTCTGGCGAAGTCTACGTTTGGCGCTGGTTGGAGCTGGCACCGTATATGGCGGTCATCTGATCGTTGATGCATACCTTCTCCTATGGTTGCGGCGCTTCCTTGAAGCAAACGAAGACATTGTACTCACACCACCCGGTGAGGAGTCAGAGGCTATTTCTGGCGACTAGGACCCGTTTCCTTCTTGAACACCATCGTTGAGGCAAGTATATGGCCGAGCATGATGTCATCATCTTACGACTTGGTTACAGGCTGGGTCGCGACCCGAGAATTACAACTCATCTTGCTTTGGTTGCAAGAGCACTTGGTGCCAATCGCTTCCTCTTTTCGGGAGATGAAGATGAACGTCTTCCTGAAAACATCGCTTCAGTCAATCAGCGCTTTGGCGGAGACATGGTTGTGGAACACATCAAGAGTCCAATGGCATGGCTCCGACAATTCGTCAAGGACGGTGTTGATGGAAATCCACCAGGTATTGCCGTCCACCTGACCATGTATGGTGCCTCATACAAAAGCGTGACACCCACCATTCGACGCGACCGTCCTCTTGTCGTCATCGTTGGCGGTGCAAAGGTTCCTTCTGAGGTCTTCCAAATTTCACAATACAATCTCGCAGTCGGTAATCAACCGCATTCCGAGGTTGCAGCTTTGGCACTTTTTCTGGATGGTTGGTATGGATCTGGCTCTGTCGAGAGAACGCTCGATGGCGGAGAATTGATTATCAATCCAAGCAACACTGGAAAAGACGTGACTGATACGAAGTAAGCGAACACAATTCCATCCAAAACCTTCCCCAAGCATTATGGATGGCCTATATCGAATAACGCTGATGTCGATGGACGGTAGCAGCCCTTCCGGATTCGCACCGGGTCGACTCAACCATGGTGTTGTGAATGCACCTCGGTTTGTGGACGCTGCAGACCCACTCCTTGACAAATCAAATCTTCCACCAAAAGCAGTAGGAGAAGGACTCCTCCTCCTTGCTGATGGGGGCAGATACGAAGGAACGCTGTTTGGAGCAGAAGGATTTGGTGAAGGTGAGCTTGTCTTCACGACTGGAATGATGGGGTACCAAGAGTCCTTGACCGACCCATCATGGGCGGGACAGATTCTCACGTTCACCTATCCATTGATTGGAAACTATGGTATTCATGGAGGCAAATCCGAATCTCGAGCCGTTTGGCCAAAAGGCGTCGTTGTTCGGCATGCTATGACTGACCCTGACCACCGAGATTCGATTGGGACGGTTTCAGAACTTCTTCAAGCACATGGGGTCCCAGGTATCGAAAACGTTGACACTCGGGCCATTACAAAGCGAGTTCGAGAACTCGGAACAGTTCTATGCATCTTCGGGCCGAAAGAGAAGGAACAAGAGATGCTCAAGCGCCTCGAAGTGATGACTTCGCCTGAACTTGACGATTTGGTAGATCTTGTCTCCATCGATGAGCCCATCGTTCTCAATCCTGGTGCAACCGATGATTTGGGCCATCCACTGCCACGCATTGGTGCGCTGGATTGTGGCGTCAAGTATAACATTCTGAGGAACCTTTGTACACGATTTGAAGTCGTTTGGTGTCCTCCTGATGTTGCTCTTGAAACCCTGAATGATTTTGCGATTCAGGCATTGTTTTGCTCCAATGGACCTGGAGATCCTGCCCACCCTGGCAAGGCCACATCAGCACGACACACGCTTGCACATGCAGTTGCATCTGGACTCCCTGTGATGGGGATTTGCTTGGGTCATCAACTCATGGGCTTAGCATCAGGCCTGAAAACGTATAAAATGCGTTATGGCCATCGAGGTGCAAACCAGCCAGTTGTTGACTTGAAAACTCGCCGTGTTTGGATTACCTCACAGAATCACGGTTTTGCTGTTGCCGATCCTGAGCACGGTATGCTTGCTGCTCATCCAAGTGGAGCTACATCACCTGAAGGTGAGAACCTCCATGGCTACGATGTTGAAGTACGATACATCAATGCAAACGACAAGACGGTCGAAGGTCTCGATGTTCTCGGTCGACCTTGCTTTACTGTGCAATTCCACCCTGAGGCGTGCCCAGGACCACACGATGCTGAACCTCTCTTTGACCGATTCAGAGAGATGGTCGATGAACATCTACGAGGTGATGCCTGATGCCAAGAAGAGACGATCTCAACACGATTCTCGTACTTGGTTCAGGTCCAATCAAGATTGGCCAAGCAGCCGAATTCGATTTCTCTGGTTCGCAAGCTGTTCGTGCGCTTCGTGAAGATGGCTACGAAGTGATCCTTGTCAATTCCAATCCTGCTACCATTCAGAACGACCCAGAAATGGCAGACCGAGTGTACATCGAACCACTTCTACCTGATACTGTTCGAAAGATTCTCGAAATCGAGAAACCAGATGCACTACTTGCGGGAATGGGTGGTCAGACAGCACTCAACATTGCGAGCGAGTTGTCGCACGATGGCACGCTTGAACGATTGGGAGTTGAATTGATTGGTTCAGACCTTGATGCCATCGACAAAGCAGAAGATCGTGAATTGTTTAACCAAGTTTGTGAATCGATTGACCTACCAATCTCGCAAGCCATTGCGTGCAATTCGATGGAAGAAGTCATCAAAGCGGCTGAAGAAATTGGCTCATGGCCGATTTTGATTCGACCAGCATTCACGTTGGGTGGACTCGGCGGAGGAACTGCCTTTGACATGGGCCAACTCGTTGAAATTGCAACGCTTGGATTACGAAATTCACGCATCAATCAAGTCCTCATCGAAGAATCCATTCTTGGATGGCAGGAACTCGAATACGAAGTTATGCGAGACACTGCAGACAATGCGACCATCGTTTGTACAATGGAAAACATCGACCCAATGGGCGTGCATACCGGTGAATCCGTTGTTGTAGCACCGCTCCAATCCTTCTCCGACGCTGATCATCAAGAACTTCGAGACAAAGCACTCGCCCTCATTCGAGAATTGAACATCAAAGGTGGTTGCAACGTCCAGTTTGCATTCAACCAATTCACTGGCGAGATTCGAGTCATCGAAGTCAATCCACGTGTGAGTCGGTCCTCTGCTCTAGCTTCAAAGGCCACGGGCTACCCAATTGCTCGAATGGCAGCAAAAATCGCAGTAGGATACACACTCGATGAACTGCCAAATCCAATCACAGGAGAGGGAACAACTGCTGCATTCGAGCCAACACTTGATTACGTCGTCGTCAAGATTCCTCGATGGCCGTTTGACAAGTTCAGAACCGCAGACAGAACGCTAGGTACTTCCATGAAATCGACTGGTGAAGTCATGGCCATCGGCAGGAATTTCGAAGAAGCATTCCTCAAAGCGTGGGCCTCCCTCGAACAAGGTTGTCCATATCCACGCCCATTGACACGCGCCGATGAGTCCGAAGGCGAAGGCATGGCTGAACGTGCTCATGAGCAACTTCCAGACAGTGTTCTGGTCGATTGGCTACAAACGGCAACCGATCGTCGCATGGGCGCACTCCTGGAAGCTTTCCGACGAGGATGGAGCATCGAGCGAGTCCACGAAATCACCCGAATCACGCGATGGTTCCTGCAACGATTCGAGCATATCGCACAAATGGAATCGAGCCTAGTGAATATGGGTATACGACCGGGTTCTTTGAATCGAAAAACAATGATTGAGTACAAATCGCATGGATTCAGTGATGCCCACATTGCTGACGCCCTGAACGGCTTCAAGCCAACAGGTTGGAAGGCATTGCCAAACGATTGCAACGAAGAAACAGTCATGCATCGACGTCACGAATTGAAGGTGCACCCACGCTATCGTATGGTCGATTCTTGTGCTGCTGAATTCGCTGCAAAGACACCGTACTACTACTCGACCTACGAACCCTTCCAAGGCGATGGCATCGACCATGTTCCAAATTTGGATAAGCGGGAAAAGCAACGAATGGTTGCGATTGGTTCAGGACCGATTCGAATTGGTCAGGGGATTGAATTTGACTATGGATGTGTGCATGCAGTCATGGCCATTCGTTCTGCTGGAATGGATGCAGTTCTCATCAACAACAACCCCGAAACGGTCTCCACGGACTTTGATACATCCGACCGTTTGTACTTCGATCCACTAACCAGCGAATGTGTTTCAGAGATTCTCTTGCGTGAGAAAGCCCATGGCATCCTCCTGCAATTCGGAGGACAAACGGCCATCAACCTCGCACAGCCCATCGAAAAGCGACTTACTCACTTAGCATCGAAAGGTGCAGATGTACAGATTCTTGGTACGAGTGTCGATGGAATCGACGAAGCCAGCGACCGGGAACGTTTCGAAGCATTTGCCAAGAAACACGGCCTGCGTATGCCGAATGGTGCAACGGGTACAACAGCTGACGATATTCGAAAAGCAGTGGACAGCATAGGATTCCCTGTTTTGATTCGTCCATCCTACGTCCTCGGTGGTCGTGGAATGGAGATCCTCTCTAATGAAACACAATTGGAAGCATATCTCAAAGAGGCATACCTAGCACCAGACAAGCCACTGCTGGTCGATGAATACCTCGGTCACGCCACAGAACTCGATGTTGACGCAGCTGGTGATGGCAAAGAGGTACTCGTTGGAGCCATCATGGAACATCTCGAAGAAGCAGGCATTCATTCAGGGGATTCGACATGTTTTATCCCTGCTCAAAACATTAGTGAAGATATGCTTACACGCGTGGCTGAGCAAACAAAGACCATTGGTTTAGGACTCAATATCAAGGGATGCTTCAACATTCAATTCGCCATACAAGGCGATGATCTGTACGTTCTCGAGGTTAATCCACGGTCCTCACGAACCGTTCCGTTTGTCGCAAAATCCTCAGGGCTTCCATTAGCTAAGATTGCAGCCAACGTTACGATTGGAATACCTCTTTCTGAACAAACAATCCCTAAGCGGACTTCAGGTCAAATTTGTGTCAAAGCCCCCGTGTTCCCATTCATCAAGTTGCGAGGACTCGACCCAGCACCTGGTCCTGAGATGAAATCAACTGGAGAAGTCTATGGGTCCGATACTTCTGCAGACGTGGCTTACCTCAAAGCAAGGCTGGCTACAGAAGTGCCTGTTGCAAGTTCGGGTGGTGTTTACCTGACCGTTCGTGACGAAGACAAAGACGCGCTCGTTCCAATCGCTGAAGAGTTGTGCGATCTCGGATTTATCTTGTTCGCAACACCAGGTACAGCTGACGTCTTGAGGTCTTCAAATGTTGAAGTGACCACTGTCTATAGAATCAATGAAAGGAAGCATCCTGATGCACTTGACTTGATGCGCCGTGGTGATATCTCCTTCATCGTCAACGTGCCTACTGTTTCAGGAGGGGCCGTTCGAGATGGCAACATGATGCGTCGTCTTGCTGTTGAATTGAATATACCGTTTGTAACGACGATTCGAGGCGCTCGAATGGAGACAGCAGCCATTCGTGCACTGATTGAAAAAGACATCATTCCACGGAAGCTCGAAGTTCACTACGATTCAAAGTTCCTCTAATTCATCGTACTGCTTGGAACCGCTTCATCCATTAACCACCACGTTTGAAGTCCGAATATGGACATCATTGCGTTGTCAGTATCGGATATTGACGCAATGTGGGCCATCAATGAGCAAGGCCTTCCCGGGACAGGTAAAGTTTCGAAAAAGGAAATCGTACAATTGCTTGAATTCTCTTCGCTTTCCGTTGGAGCATATGATCAAGGTGAATTGGTTGGATTTGTCGTTTGTTTACCACCTAGAACAGCGTATGGAAGCCTGAATTACGCATGGTTCAACGAACATTATGAATCGTTCGTTTACGTCGATCGCATCGCTGTTTCGGAAGAAAACAGAAACAAAGGGGTGGGATCTGCATTGTACGATCACGTGGTTTTGTATTCAAAACAACATGGAGTACCTGTTGCAGCAGAAGTCAATCGAGAACCACCGAATCCTGGCTCAATGCGATTTCATATCCGCTTTGGATTCGAAGAAGTTGGAGTTCTTCATCATGCAGAAAAATCCGTCACGATGTTCTTGAAACAAGCGTAGGATCAATTCGGATTCGATTCCCAATCCAAAAGCCTGCAATGTTTACGACGACATCAGAGATTTTGTTGTCAATGGTTTCCTTCGCAAATTCATAAGGCAGCACCAATTCAAGGAACTCCCATCCAATCGATAAGAAGAGGAACACGTACCAGTTTTTCAAAATGAATCGGCCAAGGATGGACCACTGCACAAAGTGGCCAAGGGACCATAGATTGAGCAATGCCATACTGATCAGAGCGCTTCGATGACGATGGCAATACCTTGGCCACCACCAATGCAGGCGGTTGCAATACCGTACTTGCCACCAGAACGCTTCAATTCATGTGCAAGCGTGAGTGTCAAGCGAGTGCCTGTTGCAGCGAGCGGATGTCCTAGACCAACTGCCCCTCCATTGACATTGACTTTGTCTTCATCAAGACCAAGTTCCTTAACACAAGCGACGGCTTGTCCTGCAAATGCTTCGTTGATTTCCCATCGGTCAATGTCCTCGATGGATAGACCTGTTCTCTCCAAAGCCTTTCTGGAGGCTGGAACAGGTCCATAGGCCATGATTGCAGGTTCGAGACCAACAATTCCCCAACCTATGATACGAGCAAGTGGTTTGTCTCCATCTGCTTCTGCTTGTGATGCTGACTTGATGACAACGGCTGCTGCTCCATCAACAATTCCAGAAGCGTTTCCTGCGGTAACCAGGGAATCAGGACCAAATGCAGTTGGTAGTTTTGAGAGCGACTCTGGAGAGGTGTCACGAACGACGTGATCCTCATCCTTCGCTGTAATGACTTTGTCACCACGCCGGGACTTGATGACAACATCAACGATTTCATCGTCAAAGACACCATTCTCAATCGATGCAAGTGTGCGTTGGTGGGAACGAGCAGCAAAAGCATCCGTTTCCTCACGAGTAACGCCTTTTCGAGCACAAATCTCGTCACTTGTCTGTGCCATGAACTTGCCGCAAGTCATATCTTGAAGATTGGTCATCATGTAGTCTTCAACAGGTGGTGAACGCCCGAGTTTCCAACCATCTCGTGCTCCACGAAGTACGTGTGGTGCTTGTGAGAGGTTTTCCATTCCGCCTGCTACAACAGTGGATGCTTCATCGAGCATAATCATTTGAGCGCCTGTGACGATGGATTGGATTCCAGAACCACAGATTCGAGAAAGTGTGAGCATAGGAACTTCCTGAGGAATACCTGCCTTAAGCCCAGCGTGCCGAGCACCATAGATGGATTGTGAACATGTTTGAAGTGCATAGCCCATAACAACATGATCGACGCTTTCTGGAGCAGTGTTGGTTTTTTCCAACGCACCCTTGATGGCAATCGAGCCCAACTCTTGAGCGCTGACCGTTTTGAGCAGCCCACCAGGTTTACCATCGCCACGCTTTCCACCAACCCATTCACAAAACGGGGTTCTTGCCCCTCCAATCAATACGACATCTTCTGCCATGATGCTCCGAATTCAATTCGGGTCAAGAAGGATGCGCTTCTACGCTCAGAGGTTCATCAGCGAGATGATAAGTCCACCAATCGTAAGACACAGTGGAATCATCATGACTTCGAACGATGATCGCATTCGTCCTAGATTAGCGAGTTCAGTTCCACGCTGAAGGGTTGCTTTGACACCTGGGGCATCTTCACCAACAACCTCGAGCAAGGTGTTTTGCAGTGTACCATCGAGACCTTCGTTTTGGAGCTCTTCTTGTGGGCGACTTCGTGTAGTTCCTACGAGATAAACTGGATTCCCAACCCGGAGAGCGTAAACTGTCCATCGATGTTTGATGACGTTACCACCCGTGAACAAGCGTGCTGCGAACTCCATTCCAAGTTCCTTCTTGAGAGAATCTGCATGGTTTGATTCCCATCGTTTGAGGTATTGTCCCATGTCTGTGCGCTTGAAGGTTGACGGTTTGACAAGGATACCACCTGTCCCATCGTTGAGAATAAAGGGTACGCTACCATCGTCCTCTCGAATGGTTCGCCAGTACTCTCTTGTCTCAGTTTTACCTTCACTGTTGGTCGTTCTTTCACGGATCTTGACTTCATACGACCAATGGTAGTGGACACAATTCGGTATGACTCGGTTTGGATGACCATCGACAACAACTCGTAAAACACCAGACTTTGATGGTCGTACTTGACCGACAAGTTCGGGGTTTCCAACAGCGACTGAACGAACCAGACTCGTCGGCGTATCTGCCATCTGTCGCTGCATCTTGTAACGGAAAAAACCAATCAAGGTCCAAATGACTCCAACGCCCAGTGCTACGTATGGAAGGAATGAGAGATCTTCCTCGGGTGTAGAATTTTCCACAGCCCACCATGCTCCGATACATATGCCAATCACGAAGAGGATCATGGTGATTCCATAGGTTGAGACTGTTGCAGGACGAGGTGTTCCGACATTCACTGGGTGC
>CALDQY010000259.1 GCA_937911445.1 uncultured Rhodobiaceae bacterium
CAGCAAATGTACTACGAAACAATGGATTCAATGTGGAGGTGAGATAAGATGGCGGACATGAACACAACCTGGATTGGTCAACGACTGACCGTTGTTGATTCCACTGATTCAACACTCGTTGGACGCTCTGGAAATGTCATCGACGAGACACAAAAGACGGTGACCATCGTCGAGAACGGCCAAGTGCGTGTTTTCGGCAAGGCATCGATTCAATTTACACTCAATGACGGAACTACCGTCCTATCTGGGTCGTCCTTGCGGCAACGACCTGAAGATCGAATGAGCCGCAACTACAAGGAGGCATGAAAATGCGAGAAATTGGAATTGACGTAAAACGACCAACAGGCGAATGGGATGGCGATGAGAACTGTCCGTTCTATGGAAGCCTACGCCTACGTGGACAAATGTTCGAGGGCGTTGTATCCGGTGTTGGTATGCAGAAGACAATCACCATCGAACGTAACAACGTTCGATACATGAAGAAGTACGAGCGATTCGAAAAGCGAACAAGCGCTCTCAGCGCACACCTTCCAAGCTGCATTGGTGACGTCGAGATTGGCGACACCGTACGCGTCATGGAATGCCGCCCACTCTCTAAGACGGTCTCATTCTGTGTCATCGAAAAGACCGGAGGTGAAGCCTGATGCGTGGAATTGCAGGTCGACAAACACGTGGTTTGCCAACCATGGCTCGTTTGCACGTTGCTGACAACACTGGTGCGAAGATCGTCCAAATCGTTAACGTCATCAAGCTCGGTGGTACCATGCGTCGATACCCTGCTGGTGGCGTCGGTGACATGACCAAGGTCTCCGTCAAGAAGGGTACACCAGACACCCGTCGTCAGATGTTCAACGCTGTCATTATCCGACAGCGACGTCCGTTCCGTCGTGCAGATGGTACCTGGGTACAATTCGAAGACAACGCTTGTGTCATCACCAATCTCAAGGGTGAAGTCCAAGGGTCGGATATCAAGGGACCCGTTTCCCGTGAGGCTGCAGAACGCTGGCCTCGTATCGCTGCAACAGCGAAGCAAATTGTATGAGGTGAAGAAGAATGGTCAAGTCAAGTAAACCAGGAAAGCAGCGTAAGGCGCAATACAACGCCTCCATGCACACCAAGCGTAAGCGCGTTTCAGCACGATTGCAACTCGACAAGCCTGACGAGCGATTCGCAGGTGTACGATCTGTTACCGTCCGTGCAGGTGACACCGTTCGTGTCATCCGTGGAGATTTCTCACACGGTGGCAAGCGCCATGGTGGCAAGCGAAAGGCTGAACCACTCACTGGCCCAGTCATCGGTATCGATGCAGACAAGGGTCGTATCCTCATTGAAGGTGCAAAACAATCCAAGTCCGATAACAGAGAAGAGGCAGTTCCGGTCCATGCCTCCAACGTCGTCGTCATCAAACTCGATGAGACGGACAAACTGCGTGTGCAGAAATTGACCGAGGATAGGAGTTGAACAATATGGGTAGCAGCAGTCACTTGAAGCGATTGGCCATGCCACGAAGCTGGCCTCTTCCACGAAAGACCACCATTTGGGTCACACGCCCAAGTCCAGGTGGACACAGTCTAGAGCGATGCATGCCAGTTAACCTCATCGTTCGTGATGTCCTTGGACGTGCACAGAGCGCTCGTGAAGTTCGATTCATCGTTCACAATGAGTTGATCAAGGTCGATGGACGTGTTTGCAAGGACACTCGACGTGGCGTTGGTCTCATGGACGTTCTCTCACTTGGAGACGAACATTTCCGATGCATGCTCGATGCCAACGGCCGTCTCCGTTACGTCAAGATTTCAGCAGAAGAAGCATCGTGGAAACTCGTTCGAGTCGAAGGCAAGACCACCCTCAAAGGTGGCAAAACGCAACTCAACTTCCACGACGGTCGAAACATGCTTGTTGATGATCCAAAAGAATTCAACACTGGTGA
>CALDQY010000260.1 GCA_937911445.1 uncultured Rhodobiaceae bacterium
CGACTATAACCTTTGGTTGCCAAACGAGGTCGAGAGGCTCAGATGAGCGTGGCCAACCATGTTCGAATTTGGTTCTGAAATTGAACCAAATCGTCGTTGTTTTCGACGAGGACATCTGCATCGTCAATGAGCTCTTCCAAACCCCATCCTTTTTCTCGTTCATCGCGGGCTTCGAAGGTTGCGATTCCACCGTCCTCACTTCGTCCACGTGCCATCATACGCTCGAATCGAATGTCCTTGTCGGTATGAATCGCAACCGATTGGAATCGTTCACCCCATGTTGATTTGAAAACGCTGTATTCTGCCGTTCCACGAAGACCGTCGATGAGAACGAGTGAGTGCGTGTTGAGCAGTTCATTAACAGCTGCAGTGAGGCGAACTGCGAGAACATCTTCTCCGAACTCTCGTCGCAAGTCGGATGCAACTTGTCCAAACACCTCGGGAACAACTTCGAGATCTCTTCGTGCAACTTCTTCTCGCACCATATCGCCCATGGAACGTACGGGAATACCGGCTTCCATGAAGACTTGAGCGAATTCGCCCTTGCCAGAGCCAGGCATTCCACAAACGGCCAAGACTCGACTCATGCTTGAAACGCTGTGGCGAGGACTCATCAATGTTGTTAGTTATCAAAGGGCGATTTGCCCCAACGACGATCCATAAGCTTCCACAGCAACCCACTCGCACCAATCAAGGCGAGAGATACGCCAAGCATACCCCAGAAGCCTTGCTGCATTTGTTCACTATCGAAGGTGACCGATTCAGCATCGAGACCGTTTTGTCGAACTTGTGTGAACCAGTTCTGATAGAATTCTGTGTCACCTTGCGTGAAAGAAAGAAGGAACAACATGAGGAGAGGGAAAACAGTACCAATCCAGAACTTGGTCATAATGGCTCCATCGAAGATAGCTTTGTTCGGGCGCAATCCCATCAAAAAGGCTGTGAGAGCAACGATGTAAATTGAGTTGGCAAACATGATGATGATGCCGATTGGAAGCGCACCCCATTCATCAAGACGCCATGCCATGATGACGAGGAAAATCAGAGAAATCCACGATGTTGCTAGGAAGTAGACAACGACCTTAGCTCGAATCAACTGGGGTACGCTCAATGGGAGTCCGTTCATGAAATCAGGGGAGTCCAATGCTGTAAGCCATGAGTAGAAATTGAAGCCGAAGAATCCCAAGAACGGAGCATACGAGAGCAAATTGATCGGAATTGGGGCTTCGGCGAAGTCGACCAACCATGCCATTCCGAGAAGGACAAGAAGCGGAATGGAGTAAGAGACAGTCATTTTCTTTAGTGCTCCTGAACGACGTAGATCGACGAATTCCTTGGCAACGAGAAGCCGTACTTCGCCTCGCC
>CALDQY010000261.1 GCA_937911445.1 uncultured Rhodobiaceae bacterium
GTTTCGACGTTTGCAAGAAAAAACGCAAGAGTTGATTAGCGAAAGGACTCACATCGAATCCGAACTTCGCAACGTCAAAAAACAAGCAGGCCGACTTGAAGAAGAAGTACGCCACTTGCGTGCTCCACCACTCATTGTCGGGACCTTACAAGATGTCCTAGATCCTGAAAGAGCGATTGTTCGTTCTTCCAACGGAACAGTGTTTCAAGTATCTCTCAACCAACGTATTGAACCTGCCCTCCTCAAGCCAGGAACACGCGTCGCACTCAACCAAGATACACTCTCACTCGTCGAGGTTCTACACGATGCATGGGATCCAATCGTAAGCGGGTCAGAGATGGTGGAAAAACCAGACATTACGTATGATATGGTCGCTGGTTTGGATGATGAAATCCTATCGGTTCGAGAAGCAATTGAACTACCGCTGACCAAACCTCAATTGTTCACAAAAGTTGGGATTAAACCTCCAAAAGGTGTCCTGCTCGTAGGACCACCTGGTTGTGGAAAGACCTTGCTTGCCAAAGCGGTTGCTCATCATACAAATGCGACATTCATACGAATGGTCGGGTCAGAGCTTGCTCAGAAATACATCGGTGAAGGTGGACGTCTCGTGCGTGAATTGTTTTCACTGGCGAAGGATAAATCACCATCCATCATCTTCCTTGACGAAATTGACGCCATCGGAGCGAAGCGATTGGATGGTTCAACCAGTGGAGACCGAGAAGTTCAACGCACACTCATGCAGCTTCTAGCAGAATTGGATGGTTTTGATGAATTGGAGCATGTGAAAATCATTGCAGCAACCAATCGCCCTGATATTCTCGATGATGCGCTCCTCCGCCCTGGTCGATTCGATCGAATCATCGAAATCCCAATTCCAGAAGAGGATTCACGTCATGCAATACTAACCCTACATTTGTCGAGTATGAACACCAAAGGCGTTCGTTTGAAGGCTGTTGCGCGCGCTACCACTGGGTTCAGTGGGGCTGAGTTAAAGGCAACCTGTGTCGAAGCAGGCATGATTGCTATTCGATCAGACCGAGATACAGTACTTCATTCCGATGTTATGCAAGCCATTGAACGATTGAACAAGAAGAAGTCACAATCTGGTAGCACGTCCTCGCCAGAAGGATTGTACGGGTGAATGTTCAAAGTCCGACGTGAGAACCACACGTTATGTCCAAAGCCATTGTTGAGTGTGTTCCGAATATCTCCGAAGGTCGGGATTTAGACAAAGTCAACCGCATTGTTGATGCAGCACGAATTGACGGTGTCAAGATTCTCGGTGTTGAACCTGACCCAGATTACAATCGTACTGTCATCACCTTTGCAGGTACAATCAAGGAAGTCGAGAGTGCTGCCATTTTATTGATTGAAAAGGCCATCGATGAAATCGATATGAGAATCCATTCTGGAGAGCATCCACGCATGGGATGTGTCGATGTATGCCCATTTATTCCAATTTCAAATGCAACAATGGATGATTGTGTTGAAGTTGCGATACGCGTAGCTAAGAAAATTGCTCGATCAGATGTGCCTGTTTTCCTATATGGTTTTGCGTCAACTTCGGACGAGCGTACCTCGCTGTCTACACTAAGAAAGGGGGAATACGAAGGATTGTCTGCTCGCTTGAACAATTCAACAGAATTGCATGGTGATGCAACAAGACTTCCTGATTTCGGCTCTACTCAATGGGATGAAACATCACAAAAGAGTGGAGGAATAACAATAGGCGCTCGCGATATTCTTCTTGCTTACAACGTCAACATTGTTGATACTGACCCGTATGTAGCTCAGCAAATAGGTTCCATTGTTCGCAGTTCTGGACGACTGATGAAATCCGCTGATGGAGAACGAAAGTTCCGAACCAAAGGTCTCCTCCAACATGTACAAGGTATGGGTGTTCCACTTGAATCACACAATATGAGTCAAGTGTCGATGAATCTACAAAATTATCGCGTTACGAACCTCCATCATGCATACGATACGATTGAAAGTTTATGCAAAAACATGGGAAGTTCAACCAAAGGCAGTGAATTGGTGGGATTGGTACCACTCGAAGCCATGATTGCTGCTGGGCAATGGTACGGAGGATATGACCAGTCCGATGAGGAATGTATTGAAACAGCCATCAAGCATCTTGGATTGGACTCGATTTCTCCATTCAATCCAAATGAACGTATCATCGAATGGGCCCTGAAGGAGGGAAGCCAATGACATGGGCAGATGTATCGCTGAGAGAATTTCAGGATGCACTAGCGAGCAGTGCACCTACACCCGGCGGAGGGTCAGCAGCTGGCGTTGCTCTTGGACAAGCTGCTGCATTAGCAGTAATGGTGAGCGACTTAACACTTGGAAACGAATCGTTCCGTGAAGGTTGGGCCATTTCAGAACAAGTGAAGACTGTCGCTATTCCAATGTTAGACGATGGCCTTAATCTCGCCACTGAGGACAGCGAGGCATTCGATATGGTCGTTGACTCGTTCAAGTTACCCAAAGATACGGACCAACTCAAATCTGAACGAAGGGACGCAATTCGATCTGCAACACTGGGTGCTGCAGAGGTCCCTTATCGAACCGCGGTTTCAGCCCTTCGTCTCCTCAAGTTGCTGCCTGAACTTGCAAGCAAAGGTAATCCGAATGCAGCATCCGACGCCGGTGTAGCAAGTCTTCTGGCATCTGCAGCCCTCAAAGGAGCAATTTTCAATGTTGAGATCAACCTACAATCCCTTCCAGAGGATTACGGTATTGATATGCGGAAGGGACTTCCAAGTCTTATCGAGGATGGCCGGATTTATTCAAGACAAGCCATGGATGCTGTTCGAGACCGATTATCGAACCAGTGAACCGGTAGATATTTCGCCATCAATTGTAACAAGTCTGACAACATCGTTTCCGTCATCTGCTGCCAACATCATTCCTTCACTAACAACACCACGAAGCGGTCTAGGTTTGAGGTTTGCAACAAATACGACCGATTTGTTCACCAAGTCCTCTACTGAATAGTACGCCTTAATTCCGGCGCAGATTGTACGACCACTTTCACTTCCATCGTCCACATGAACAACGTACAACCTGTCTGCATTCGGGTGGTCTTCAACAGAAAGGATTTTTCCAACTCTTAATTCTGTTTTCATGAAAGTATCAAAATCGAGATATTCAATTCCTTCTGGTGTTTCTTTTTCCATATTCTTCTTCTCCTTTCTGCCACCCTTCACTGCATGAGTGATGTCCTGTGAATCTGTATCTTCTTCAATGAGTGATTGTTCCTCGCTAACGATCTCTTCCACATCCAATCGCTTGAAAAGTGGCTTATAATCTTGGGATGGTGACTGGATGGTAACGGACCAATCGATTGCATCATTCCAGTGCATCTCCTCGAGGGCATTCTCGATACCTAACATGTCCCATAGTTTACGGGCACTAAATGGTAAGAACGGCTGCGTTACAATGGCAAGGTAACGGCAAATTCTCCAACCCATGGCTAAGGAAGAGAGTGCTTCTACTCGTCCATCAGCATCGACATCCGATTTCAGATGTTTCCATGGCATCGATGACTGCAACAGTTGATTTCCATGTTGTGCTGCAGTCATCGCAGTACGCAATGCTTCTTTGTATCGATGACGCTGAAGAGAATCTGTCATTGATTGGTGAAGATTCTCAAGAGTTTCGCAGAGTTCTTGGTAAAAGGTGAGGTTGTTGAAAGAAGGGAGAGACTCGCCACCTGGCGTATCAGGCAGACGTGCTGAGAGAGATAGAACACGGTTGGCAAAATTGCCATAGGTGGCGATGAGTTCGTTGTTGATGCGATCAACGAATTCGTTCCATGTAAAGTCTGTATCATGCGATTCCGGCATATTGATGCTGAGATAATATCGCAACGTATCTGGATCAAATCGCTCTAAGAAGGAAGGAAGCCAAATTGCGTGTTTTCTAGATTTTGAAAACTGTCCGCCAGCTAGCATGAGGTACTCCATCGCAGGAACATTGTCTTCCAAACGAAGGTCTCCTGATTGAGGAAGTTCGACTGGATCCTCAGCAGTTTTCCCTTTCTGTGCATGGTTAAGGCCCATGAGGATGGCAGGCCAAATTACGGTATGAAATGGAACATTGTCCTTACCCAGGAAGTAATAATGACGTTGTTCGGATACTTCATTCTCAAGCCACCATTGTTCCCAATCGGAACCGTCACCATGCATTTCAGACCAAATTTGTGAACATGTAAGGTACCCTTGAACTGCTTCGAACCAGACATAAATGCATTTACCATCCCAATCCGATCCTTCGAGTGGGACGTTAATTCCCCATTCGAGATCACGAGTGACAGCTCTTGGGCGCAACCCCATGTCAAGCCATTGCTTTGTCATTGCACGTACATTCGGTTTCCAAACAGCGTTGTTGTTCTCAGCATGTTGTTCAAGGGCTTTCTGGAACAAATCAAGTCGATAGAATAGGTGGTCCGTGTCACGAATTTCAACTTTTAACTCAGGATTCATTTTTGACACAGGGTTCTTGAGTTCTGATGACTCATAGGTCGCTCCACAAGCGTCGCATTGGTCTCCACGCGCACCATCTGCATCACATGACGGACAGGTACCCTCAATGTATCGATCGGGGAGGAAACGTCCACCACCATCTGGGTGAACTTCGTAATATTGCTGCATGGTTCTTTTTTCAAAGAATCCAGCGTCGTAAAGGAGACGAAAATTCTCTTGCACTTTTTCCTTATGCTTTGAATCACTGGTCCGGTTGAACAATGAACCACCATAATCAATGCCTCTAGGATCAACGTTTGGCATCCAAGTACATCCCAAATCGAGGAGCGCTTGTGTGTTAATTGCATGGTATTCATCGACCACATCTTGTGGAGAAACACCATCCTGTTCTGCAGTAACTGTGATTGGTGTGCCATGTTCGTCGGAGCCGGAAACCATCAACACCTTATTCCCACGAGCACGTTCAAACCGAGCATGAATGTCAGGAGGGAGGTAGCAACCAGCAACGTGACCAAGATGCAGTGGCCCATTCGCGTATGGCCATGCAACGCACACAAGAACGTGGTCACCATCGGCCATATCCATTGCTAACAGGCATTGATTTTCAAATCAACCCTTTTGTTCATCCAAAAACAACATTTTCAAGAAGCAGAAGTTCTTGGGAAGGATATCCGACGGACAGGAGTTCACGTTCATCATGAACCTCACATTACTCATTTTTTACACCGTTCTTGCGCTTGGCGTATCGTTTCTCTGCTCAATCCTTGAAGCAGTTGTACTCTCCATTCCGAACACACAAGTCGCCGTATGGGAAAAGGATGGCAACAGACGTGGACAATTATGGGCGAAACTAAAAGCAGATGATGCAGTTAAGCCACTCACCGCTATACTTACGCTCAATACAATTGCACACACCATGGGCGCCGCTGGTGTAGGATCCGAAGTACAAAATCAGTTTGGAAATGAGTACCTCACCATTGCATCCGTGATTCTAACGTTGGCTGTTCTCTTCCTATCGGAGATTATTCCAAAGACTCTTGGAACCGCATATTGGCGACAACTTTCTTTGATGACAGGCCACATTTTGAATTCAATCACAATCGCATTGGTCTTCATCATCGCACCAATTCAATGGATGAAGAAGATTCTGCCAAGTGCTGATGGACAATTGGTCACCAGAGATGATTTGGTTGCGCTTGCTGATCTTGGCGAAGAAGAAGGCGCATTAATGGAAGATGAGGAAACGGTGATACACAACTTGTTGCGACTTCGTGAAATCCCCATCACAGAGGTTATGACACCCCGAGTTGTCGTCACAGCCTTGCAGCATGATATGACAATCCGCCAAGTATTGGATGAATATCCTGTCCTTCGATTTTCTCGTATGCCAGTGTTTTCTGAATCAATTGATGATGTCCAAGGAGTGGTCATTCGCTCTGAATTGTTACTCGCAGCGAGCAGGGATGAATGGGGCCGTGGCGTATCAGAATTCATGAAACCGGTAGAATTCCTTACGACCAACCAAAGTGTCGATGTTGCTCTTGATATGTTGCTTGAACGGCGCCAACAATTTGCAGTCGTTCAAGATGAATTCGGTGGAACGTCAGGTATTTTGACCATGGAAGACGTTTTGGAAACACTTCTGGGCGAAGAAATCGTCGACGAGCTTGATGAAGTCGATGATATGCGGGAACTCGCTCGTGAACAAGCAAGTTCAATTGAAGAGGAGTGAATGTCCTTCAAGCCATGTTCGAATCAATTCATTGCGTACGACGTTTTCTTGTTCGTACGAATGTCTGAGTTCTTCAACAATGTGATAGGTGAACTCCGATTGTGAGTTCGTATGAACGTCTATCAAAAGTAGCGCATGTTTGAGGCCAAGCGTTGTATCGTGCTTCGCTTGAATGAGAATCGTAGGGCACTGAGGTAAGCCCCATTCAGGAGAACGCAAGAATTCAATTGATGGTACTTGGTACTGAGGTGGATTGATTCGATTGTAATATCGTAGCAACCGACGCATCATAGGACGCTGCAAATTCTTTGGAATTTTAAGATAGTCACATGTTTGATTATTGATGTATTCATAAGAGGTGACCGGTGATTCAAGGATCACGCCTCGAGCATTCCTCGAAGTGTTCAGTTCTGGGCGCAATACACGTTGGGCGACAAATCCTCCTAAACTATGTCCGTGGACCAAAAATCCATTTTCAAGCCAACCACGCTGCTCAAAAAGATCCAACACCCTCTCAAGATCATGACATACATGCATAGCAGCCCAATGGGGGACACGTTTGTTTCCACCATGTGCCCGCATTTCGAACAAGACGCAATTGTATCCAAGTTCGTGAAACAATGCACTTCTTCCCAACATATTCGATGCGCGAGAATTCCATCCGTGAATCAATATGGCGAGCGGTCGGTTCGAATTCCAATCCTTCTTCAACCAGCGCACTGGGTAACCTTGTACGTCAATTGATTCCCATTCCCAGCCAGTAGGTGCTTCGACGTCTTCTCGAATGGTTGGTAATCGTAACATGAATCCAAGGCACAGAGCAAACCACATGTCAATGAGGAAGATCGGTGCAAGCAGCACAATGTAGAGTGTATTCGATGATATGACGAGTCCTATTGTGATGACAGTCCAGGCGAATGCATGAGCAAAGAACGCTGAAAAGCGGTGCGAAATCATGGAGATGAAACCCTTCAGTCTTCAGATGTTTCTTCAGAGGATTCGGTTGATTCTTCCGTTTCATTTTGTTCCGATGCCTTTTCTTCACGGACTTTCGCACGTTCTTCAACACGCTTGGCGTATTTTTCTCCGAATTGACTCATGCTCTCAAGTCGTGCACGGAATCCAGAGGTAGCCTTCTCTTCTGGTATGTATCGTGCGAGGTACGCTCCAAACATGAGATCAAAGAGACCTTGGTCGAGTTCACTGTTGCGGGAGAATTGCCAATTCACAACCCATAGGATCATCATAACTGCACCTATTGAGGTCATGACGATCGGTGCGGTACCTCCATCGGAGATTAGTCCGGCTTGAGTGAACACCATAATGAAACCCACCAGAGAGAGAAGACCGATGTTGTTCACAAACAAACTGTGTAAGAAGAGAGGTTTGGAACCGTCACCACGAATGTATCGAGTCGAAGACGTGTATTGGCCAAGATTACGTCCAGTATAAATCGGCAAGAATATTGCGTTAAAGAAGAAAACGATAATCGCAACGAGGAACAAAATGGTTGTTTCCAAACCACCGCTTGAACCACCAGTGAGTGCTGACATAACAAGGGCAGCAATCAAAACTGAGAAATTAGCGATGAAATTAACCCACCAACTTATGACGCGACTCAATTTCGGAGCAATTTCAAATTCAGAGGAGAGGCTCGCTGGTCGAGCTTTCTTGACCTTTGGCTTCTTCTCTTTCTTAGGTTTTGCAGCCTTCGCTGCAACAGGGACTGCTTCAGCAACCTTGGCTGCTTTGACAGCCTTTGCTACTGCTTTCTTGGGTGCCTTCGTTTCGTTTGATTCAACTTTGTCAAGTAGTCCCATATAATCGCCTCACTCATGTGTACATTTCTGAGATTTGTTTGTAGATTGCAAAATCTCCCGATTCTACGAACGCAGAAATCGAAGAGTCTGGCATGTTTCCAAGTTGCTCATCGATGATCTTGAAAAACTCGCCTCGACGCTTATCATCAATCGAGGCAGGGTCAGCCCCTACTTCTTTGAACAACTCAAACCCGTCAGATGCGAGGAAGGTTTCAATCGCTTCCTCTGGCAGTTCATCGCCGAGTAAATCGTTGACAATCGTGAAGAACTGTGAGAACAATACGTCTGCGTCATCCATTTCTTCCGCTTCGGCAACTTCTTCTGAATCTTCAGTGTGGTCATCATCGGATGGAGGTTGAACTGATTTCGTCTGGCCTTTCAACGAACGTCGCTCTGCCATCAATTCTTCGAGTTGTGGAACAAGTTCTCTGAGTGCTTCTTTATCTCCCAAGGATTTCGCTTCTTTGTAAAGCGGTTTGAGTTCGCGAAGTTTGTTCTCTACTACAGTCAGACGATCTGGCTCCTCCTCATCAAGCAATTCGACGACAGGGGCGCTTCTGGCCTGATTGAGGGCTTCTTCACGCTCCTTTTTCCGTAGGACGATGATGTCCCTGTCGAGAGAATGACCAAATCGGTCAGAATATCGATCGAGAAGGGAGCCTGATTCGCCGGAGCCTATCCGGTCGATTGCACCATAGATTTGTGGCAGCGGTTTAGCGGAACGCTTGGCCCAGAGATCACCGTATTTGTTCTTCTCCTCTTCAGGCTGAGATGGTTCTGGTGCGGGAGGCATTGCATTGGTCTCTGGAAGAGGTGGTAAAGGGCTCGGAGGTAATGCGGCTGCTGGCAATGGTTCAGGGGCTGGCGCAGCAGGGAGTGGAGGAAGAGGTGCTCCTGGGAGTGGAGGCAAATTAGGAAGTGGAGGCAATGTTGAAGCGGGAACATCTGCTGATTTGTTCTTTTTTCGACGTCGCACGTACTCACCTCTAGTGTAGGTGGGTGGCATACTACCCTTGAACCTTACCACAATTAGACCATGAAAACACCAGTATCTGATGATACGTAATCAGACCAATTTCGCCCATCCTTTGAGACTCAAAAATGTTGCAGCGGATTCAGAAACCTGCAATTGATCGCCCATGGTAACATCGTGTTGATCTTCTCCAAATCTCAGTATGGCATCATCAACAATAATCTCGACCTTCAATGTCTTGTCTTTACCAAAAACAAACGCTTCGCTCAACGCATCAAATGGTCGACTTCCCTCGGCATCAAGTCTCTCAAATGGAAATTCCGTAACACGCATGCCAGTCTTTCCGTGCAAAGATGTCGGCCATCGTATTTGCCTCCGAACATCGATTGTAACCACTTCATCTGTTTCACCTGCTGCCCCCAAAACAATCGAAGCATCGGATTTGACCAAATCAAGAAACAATCCTTGATTCGCACCGAGTCTCGAGATTTGCCCATTTGCCACAGAGGAGCGACGCTCTTCATGAAGGAACATATCTGCAAGTTTCTTGATGCTTGCAGGACCTTTGCCTGGTTTACCCTCTCTCTGAAGATTGTCCTTGAGGCCTAGGTGAAGATGTTTCATTACGGCTGTCGATTTCTCACCTTCTTGAGCAATGGTTACGAGTTTATCGATAAGTGTTGGTATTTGCGTGCGGATTCGCCTCGTCCAACCGTTCGCAGTTGAATCATTGAAACGGGTCAATCCCCCTTGAACATCAACACCCTCACCCCGGATATGGGATACTAATTCTCGTCGAGCTTCTGAGTCGAGGTGAAACAATGCGGGATCTCTGTAGTGCAGGTGAAACCCGCGATGCCCAGAAAAGGTCACTTGGAGGAATTGCTTATGAAATCCAAATTCAGGTTCAAGGAAGTCGTTCCACAATGCATGCGCTTGTTCCTGAATCACTTCCAACATGGCAGGAAAATCACGATCTGTTACGCCTGGAAGGTGATCGCCATCGAGGTCAAAAATCAGGTCAGCACCTTGCCAATTTTTGTCGTCCATTTTCAGTTCGTACGGTTTTTGCCAATACGCTGTCGAATAGAAACATGAATGCATCGCACGTTCAGAGAGAAATAGACGTAAATCTTGTTCATTGCGAAAGGACTTGTGCCGCAGTGGAGGTGCTCCACCAAACGGAATGAACATCCACTCCCGTTTTGGCATTCTCGGTGGACGCCAAAATGTGGAAGTTCGATAATACTGGCCGAAGCGGTGTGCAAATCGCGCCCAACCGGTTGAAGCCATGCCAGTCCCTGTCGTTCACAGTTCTTGAACGAAACCCTACTGATTCTTCATGTAGAATTTTTCTTCTGTCTCGCCAACGACCGTGACAGTATCTGCACCAGTCTGCTCAACGTAGTGTTCCCAGCAGTAGTAGTGCTGGTTGTGGACCATTGAAGATCCAAATGTGAGCCGAATTCCACAAACATGGCATCGTGGGCCAATCTCGCCGTTTGGTGCCTGAGCGAGTTGAACATGTTCGTGGGGCATTGTCTCACCTAGTTGCTGCTAGAGGTCTCGGTTCTAAAATGTCGTGATGTATTTGGTTCAAGCAATGGTACTGTTGCTCACCCAGTTTAGCAAATCGAGAGCGACTTCACACGATTCACTTACCTCGATGTGTTCGTCGTTGAGGTACTTCTCTAAAACTGGAACTGCTTCTCGATTCCCGATGGCTCCGAGTGCTTCTGCAGCTTCGTGTCGAACCATGACGTGTTCTTTGTCATCTGAAAGAATCTTGATGAGGGTAGGGAGTGCTTCATCCATCTGCATTTGCCCAAGAACATATGCTAATTCATGACGTAGGAGAGCGCTTGAAGACGAGAACCCATCGCAGAGAGCGAGACATGATTGTGGTGTGCGGATGTTTCGTAGTTTGAATACCGAGCGCATGCGCTGGAACATCTTCTCATTTTCATCAAGGAGTGTGTTTCGTAATTGGTCGAGTTGCTCAGATTCGGATGCAGGTGCTGGATCGACAGAACCATACTCACTAACCTCTGGACGAGCATCCATGTTTATCACTCCGCAGCGCCAATGAAGGACAAATTTTCGACGTTGAAATCTTCACGAATCATGCCAAGTTCTTGGCCTTCTTGCAAGAAACGACGAATGGAAGAACGACCCTCTGGTTTGTAGTCAATGGTTCGGTCATTTACGTACATTGTCACGAACTTTTGATTGGTTTCATCGTCGATGCCACGGCCCCAGGCTTTTGCAAATTCGAGTGCTTCATCTGGATGAGCAATTGAATGCTCAATGCTCATTTTTGTGTACATTGTAATGTCTTCCATGACCTTTTCTCCAAGGTCTCTTCGAACGACATTACCGCCGAGGGGCATCGGCCATCCTCCAGTTCGTTCGTTCCACCAGACGCCAAGGTCAATCAGCACGTTCAAATCGTGTTCGACGTAGGTTAGCTGACCTTCGTGGATGATGAGTCCACAAGCATACGTATCGTCCAAGATACGTGGAATGATTTCATCGAATGGAACGACCTCAACAGATACATCACCCCAAGCAAGGCGAAGCCCAAGATAGGCAGAAGTTTTCAGTCCTGGCACCGCTATAACGGAGGATTTTGCATCTTCAAGAGACAATCCTTGTTTGGCTACAATCATCGGGCCATATCCTTCTCCCATTGAGGCACCGCAATTCATCAGAGCATAATTCTCAGCAATATCTGGATAAGCGTGAATGGATACCGCAGAGACTTCAAGTTCGCAATTCATTGCACGATGATTAAGGGTCTCAATATCTTGAAGTTCATGAACAAAATTGTACCCAGGCGTCGGGAAAGCGTTCGTTGTCATCGCATGAAACATGAAAGCATCATCGGGATCCGGTGAGTGGCCGATACGTACGATGAGGTTGCCTTGTTCATCCTGTGGTAGATTCGCCATGTTCTTTCCAAGAACGTTCCATTCAAGAACCAACCGCATCGATTAGAAAACAAAATTATCTCACAAGTAACGGATTGTTTATGTAATTGTTGAGCCTGTTAGGAACATGGAAACTGGGGTGCGTTTTCGAAATATCCTCGTTCTCATTATGATTGCTGGAATATTGTTTGGTTCAACCAACGTATCTGCATCAGATGAATTATTTTTCAACAATGTCATCGAAATTCCTGATGCAGACAATGGAAAGCGGACCATCGAGGTCGATGCATCTGGCAATATTTTTGCTTCCTTTGGAGCGGAGTTGTACAAATTGTCGGACTCAGGCAACGTATTGGAAGAACGCACATTCGCAAAGGAAATTATCGCAACATCAATTTCACCAGACTCGACGAAACTAGCATTAACACTGAAATCAGGTTCGAATGGGGAGGATTCAATTTTCGTTCTTTCAACAGGTGATTTGAGCACACTTGTCTCGAGTGATACGACACGAACGAACGCCCACCTTCTGGAGTGGTCACCAAACGGGGGTGTAATATTTTCAAATGCACCGACAAACGGAATAATTCAACTGAATCGTGACACGCTTGATGGAGAAGCAACCTACGATGGCAACCATTCTGGTGTCATGACTTGCATGGATGTATCCGGTAACATTGATATGATTTTGACAGCAGACGAAAATGGCCTCATACAATTGTGGGATATTGAAGCTGGTACTATTCAGCGAGAGATCAAACTCCAATCGACCATTCTCGATTGTTCGTTCGGAGCCGATGATTCGTATTTCTCGATTTCAACCCCTACGGATGGAATACGAAAATGGACGCTTTCAGGATCTGAACTGAAGCCGATTGAACTTCACGGAGCGACAAAGTATCAATTCACAGACAATGCCAATGAAGTCATTGCTTTCAAATCGTCCCCGAATCCTCACGTTGTATTCTATGATTATCTCAATGAAATCATCCTTGATAACATAACAATGTTCCATTCATTTGATGATCATGTCCTGCTCTCGAACGAGTATGGAAAGATTACAAACATCATGACCAATTCAAAAATCGATTACATCGTAATGTATGGTACTTCGATTCAGCGATCTGGAGTCGGAGAATCAGGCATCGATACCGATGGTGATGGTGTCCCAGATTCCTTGGATGGTGATGATGATGGCGATGGGATCGAGGACAATTGGGATTTGAATTGTGAAGATGTTGGAATTTCATGTGAACTCTTACCGGATGAAAATCTCATCCGATACATCGATTTGAATCTGAATGAGACCAGAATCACCGTAGAGCAAACGTTCACGTTGAACAAATTTACATCAGCAAGCATTCGTGATTTGTCACGCTTGTCACTCGACGCGGATGTTCGATTGTCTGCAGAAGAAGCACAACTTTTTGCTGATGCTGTTTGCTTGAATCTTGACCAAGATACAACGAGTATGACCATTGCAGAAAAGATGAGCATAGAGAATACTTCACTGAACTTCGTGAATATGGAATGTTCTGTGGATGATGGAATGACGCTTGTCCCATCAAACGACAGGACATCACACATTCGATATTCAATTTCTTTGACTTACGATTTCGACACCAACATCGTATTGGATAACTCTCAGATTCATGTTGAAAATCATCGATTCCCTGCAGCAGGTAGTATGACCGAACTGAGTGAACAACACCCTATTCGGATTACGGTCAGTGGCCCGTCCATTGTTAGCAAGGAATACGTCCCATGGCACATCCAAGAACTTCAAATTACGATGGATCTGGAGGTTGTGGAAGCAGATGGTGAGAAACTGTCACCGAAGAGCATACTTTCCTCCCCAATTGTAATTGCAGGGGTTCTCGTGGGAATTTTTGTCATCGGATTTGTTGCCCAACGACTCTATGACCGAATGTCTCAATCAGATTACGATATTGTCCTTGATGATGATGAGGATTTCATCGACGATGAAGAAGATGAGGCTTATTTCGAAGAAGAGACACTTAACGATGAAGTAGAACATGAAACTGTTTCCAAACCCGAAAGGCGAACACCACCGCGAAGAAGGTCTGTTGAGAAAACATCGAAACGGGTCCCTGTACAATCCAAGGAAGCGGCTCAAGCAAAGGAACTTCTTCAAAAATCTTCGAATGAGGTAGTCCGCAAACGAAGAGCGCGTCGTTCCGAACATGATACAGTGACAACCAAGCGGAGAAAGCTCAGCGATACGCAAACCATTGATGCAAAACCAAGGAAGCGTAGAGCGGTCAAACGTGCTGCATCCACGGATGACGACATGGATGAAACATTGAAGCGATTCGTATCCGACTCACCAGAGGAATGAAACAGGTTCATTCAACGAACAACAACGCATGAGATACTCTTGAAGTCCATCGACATGTTCTGCGTCAAGTCGGTTGAACACTTCCCCAAAGTATCGGTTCAATCGTTCGAGTGACATATCGGAATGAAGATGAGCATGGAGAAGCACCTTTTCTCGAGTCAATGGGTCTTTCTCGAAATCATCCAGACGCTCGAGTAATGCCTGATGTGCTGCTTGAACGACCTCAACAGGTGTGTCTTTTCGGGCTGCAAATACGCCAAAAACCATCGGCTGTCCAGTCAAATCCAACCATGCCTGGCCCAAATCGAGTTGAACCAGTTCGGGATTGGATTTGGCTCGATCAAGAGCACGATCGCCGATCAGCAATGCACCATCGCATCGTTCCAACATTGTATCCAAATCGGGCCCCATTTCAACCGGGCGGGGATCAAGGCCGCGTTCTTTGAGCAGGAATTTGAGAAGTGCAACAGAAGAGGACGAATCTGTCGGTAATGCAATGTCTCTCATTTCCTCAAGAGAACGATGACCAAAGACAAGCACACTACCGACCTCTCCTTTCGAGCAGATTCCTATCTCTGGAACGAGTGCCAGTTCGTCATGATGTTTTGCGAAGTCAGCAGCTGGAATCGGAGCCAATACGCAATCACGGCGTAGGAGGTGGCCAGTTAACCACGAAGGGGGAGCTGGTAGGACGTGGAACGATTCATCCAATCCGACAAACAAGGGGTCACAATTCATGAACGCTACACGGCCAATGGTACTCATCCATCTCGGCTTTTGTTGCATCATTACACATCACCTCATGCCATAGGGAGCCTTTTTGCTGGTTTTGGAGGCACATACTCTTCAAATTCCGTATAGGTGGTATCTCGCTTGACGGGCACACAGCCTGCATCATTGATCAATTTCGATAATTGTTGCAGGTCATGCGTCAGTGGTGTCGTGGATCCTGCTAAGTGCATAATGGATTCTTGTTGAACCGTTCCGTCAATGTCATCAGCACCAAATTGTAAGGCGAGTTCTGCAAGTTCATCACCAATGTTCATCCGATACGCCTTGATATGAGGAATAGTATCGAGCAGAATTCTTGAAACCGCAATGACACGAAGTATTTCTTGGCCAGTTGACAACTGTGCCATTGGTAACCGTGTTGAGTCCGGGAGGAACGGGTACGGAACGAAGCATTGGAATCCACCTGTATCAGATGCCAATTCACGTAATTTCAGAATATGTTCGATTCGCTGAGTGGTTGTCTCGATGGTTCCAAAGAGCATCGTACAGTTGCTTGGCAATCCGATTTCGTGGGCTGTCCGGTGGATGTCAAGATATTCTTGGCTTGATTCCTTTCCATTGCAAATGATGGCCCGAACACCATCATCAAGGATTTCGGCACCTCCACCTGGTAATGACGTCAGTCCTGCGCTCTGCAGCTGCAACAACGTCTCCTTGATGGAGAGATTCGAGAGTTGGGAAAGATGTTTTATTTCGACGGCAGTGAGTGCTTTGATCGAAATGTGAGGATACTCAGCGCTGATTCTACGAAACAATTCAGCATAGTGTTCAACGGTCCAATCAGGATGTAAACCGCCTACTGAGTGCACTTCGTTGACATACGGGGAAAATCTGGACAATTCTTCAAGATAATCGTCAACGGAAAGAGCATAGGCGTCATCGGCCTTTGGCCCTCTTCGAAAGGCACAAAATCTGCATGCAAGAACACAGATGTTGGTTTGGTTGACATGGACGTTCGAATTGAAGTAAGCCTTGCGACCATACATAGCCTCTTTGTGCAAGTTCGCCAAACGTCCGAGTTCAAACAAGTTGGGCTCCGAGAACAATAGCAAGCCATCATCTTTGGTGAGGGATTTATCATCGAGTATCTTATCGACGATGATTTGCAATGATTCACTCCAAGGTTCTTGCATGAGAGCCTGTTTGAGATTCGACTTCCATTGTGGGTCTCTGTCCGCTAATGCGGCCGTTGAAACCCATCCTGTCATACAACGCCCTCAGATTCATTCTTCAAGAAGATGTGGATGGCTCCACAACTAGCGTCGAACGCTGAAGAAACCTGAATTCATCATCAATTTACGGAACTCTTCTATGAGGAAAACCGTAGATGCCACAGCGATTAACACCACCCAGTCGACACTCTCCAAGGGCGTTGTGCTGAGTAGATTTCCAAACTCGATGCCAATCAAAGGAATCTGGAATGTTGCATAGTGAACGAACAGGAACAACAAAAATCCAGATGCAAGAATGGCGTAGTTGATTGCTTTGTTTGAAAACAGACCCAACCTAAAGAGGCTATCTTTATCGGACCGGCAATTGAGTACATTGAACAACTGGAAAACAATGAACACTGCGAACGTCATTGTTTGCGCGTCAGCGAATGTAGTGTCTGCATACGAATCCCATGCACTCAAGGCCGCTTCATCCCCTGCTGAACAATCATCGACGCTGAAGCCAGCATCAGCCTCTGTAGCGAACGGTGCGAGCGAACATTCGTTTCCATAGACGCCTCCGCCTGCAAGGAAGAAGACAATCAGTGTACCGATCACCATGACAGCACCAAGATAGAAAATTAACGCAATATCTCGACCATTCGGTAATCCTTCGTCAACTGGACGCGGTGGCCGTTCCATAACCTTGCCATGCCGCTTTTCAACACCAAGAGCAACGGCTGGTGGACCGTCCATGAGAATGTTGATGACAAGAATTTGTGTCGCTGTGAGTGGAAGTTCCCAGCCAAAGATGAACGTCGATATGACGATGAGTGCCACAGCAGCTACATTGGTTGAAACTTGATAACGTACGAAATTTCGAATGTTTTGGTAGATTTTTCGCCCTTCCTCAACAGCATGCACAATATTGGCGAAATTATCGTCTTGAAGTACCATATCTGCTGCATCTTTAGCGACATCGGTGCCTGCAATCCCCATAGCGATACCGATGTTGGCTCCCGATAAGGCAGGGGCATCATTCACCCCATCTCCAGTCATAGCAACAATTTCGCCTTGTTCCTGCAATGAGGAAACAATACGCATCTTTTGATCTGGAGTGACACGTGAAAAGATCGCTTTTTCGACAGAATCTGAGAGTTCATCCTCGGACATGCTGCGTAAATCCGCCCCGCTTACTGGCTCATCTTCAGCACCACTGATTGACAACTCTTGTCCAATGGCTGAGGCAGTCATGTGATGATCACCAGTAATCATCTTGACCTTAATTCCAGCATCTTGACAAATTCGAATTGCTTCTTTCACCTCAGGACGAGGGGGGTCCATAATTCCAACAAGTCCAAGGAAAATCATACCGTTTTCGACGACTGATAGATCCGTCATATCCTCATCATCTGCGAGTTTCTTTGCTGCCAAAGCGATGACACGCATCGATTGTGATCCCATTTCTTTGTTCCTTTTCGAGGCCTCTCTCAAGTCGTCTTCAGAGATCTGAACAAGTTCACCATCCGAGTAACGATGGGTTGTGATTGGAACAAAGCCACCTGCGGCTCCTTTCGCAAAGACCCACCGTTCGCCTTCGTATTCGTGAATGACGGACATTCGTTTTCGCTCCGTGTCGAAAAAGAATTCGTGTAAACGTGGGTGGCGTTGAGAGAATTTGCGAACCTCTCCATTCAGCTTCCATCCGAGAACAGCACAAGCAGAATCTGTTGGGTCGCCTATCGCTGTCCAACGGCCTTCATGTTTGCTAATTTGTGAATTGTGGCACAACGAGAGACAGGCTGCAAGCAATCTGAACCCCGGATTTGATTGCAACGTTGACATGGAATCTTCGTCAAGTTCACTCCCATCGATGCTTAGTGCACCTTTTGGATTGAAACCATCACCAGTTACGCCGTAATACCCGTCGACTGTGTGGAGTTGACGAACGGTCATCTCGTTCTTCGTGAGCGTACCGGTTTTATCAGAACAAATGACAGTTGTTGAACCGAGCGTTTCGACTGCTTTCATTCGTCGAACAATTGCTTTGTGTCGTGCCATATTTCGCATACCAAGCGAAAGCGTGATGACAAGAATGATCGGCAATCCTTCCGGAACAATAGCAACAAAGATGGCAATAGCCGTGATGAATTGCTTGATAGCAACATCTCGTAGAGGGACGTCGCCTCCATAAGCAAGGATCAACTTAATCGATACGAGAAGAACCGCAACTACCAGCGCAATAAAACCAAGGAATCGACCCAAGGACTCGAGTTTCAGTTCAAGTGGTGTCTTTGGCGTTTGGGCTTCAGAAATATCACTTGCAATCCGACCGAGTTGCGTGCTCATTCCAGTTTCGACAACAACGCCTACTGCTCGACCGGTTGCAACGGTCGTGCCCATGTACATCATGTTCCTTCGATCTGCAAGAAGCGTATTGACGTCCATTGGATTGAGATGCTTTGTGATGGGCTCTGATTCACCAGTTAGTGCAGATTCATCAACTCGGCATTGATACACTTCCAGCAACCGAATATCAGCTGGTACATTGATCCCTTCCTCAAGTTTAACAATGTCTCCAGGAACAAGGTCTGTCGTAGGAATTTCGGATTCGAATCCATCCCTGAGTGTAACAGAATTTGAGATGCTCATCTGCTTGAGAGCATCCATGGCTTGTTCTGCTTGACCTTCTTGCCAAAATCCAAAGAACGCATTTGCTGTTAGGACCAAGAAAATGAAGATTGCATCTCCTGGGTGATCTGGTTTGATGGCCAATGCAATGAGAGCTGCAGTAATGAGGAGGTAGTTCAGTGGATCGTTGTACTGTGAAAGAAATCTGATGAATGCAGGAGTTGGCTCGGGCTGATCGAGTTGGTTCGGCCCATATTTTTGCATTCTCGTGTGAATTTCAGATTGTGTCAAACCGTTTGGGTTAGCATCCAAAACCGACAAGACTTCATCATTTTCCATCGAATGCCAGTTCTGTTGAACCAAAAAATCACCTCAGAAGTCAACAGGGACTCCAGCAAGGGTTCCTTTCTTGACGGCTTTATGATTTTGATGGAGGAAATCCCATGAAAATCTCCTCCTCGAGAAACAGCAACGAAAACAGCCGAATCCTTCTCAAACGTTCTCGAGTTGGGATGTTTATGTCCGCTCAAGATGGCCCGTACATTCCTGCGGACCAAGAACCGAAAGAACTTACACTCCGAGTGTTGGTTGTAGGTGTCCTTCTCGGCATCCTCATGACGGCAGCGAATGCATATCTCGGTCTGTATGCTGGTATGACCGTATCAGCAAGCATTCCCGCAGCTGTGATGTCAATGCTCATTCTTCGAAGCCTCTTCAAGGACGTGAGTATTCTCGAAAACAATGCCGTTCAAACCATGGCGAGTGCTGGTGAATCTCTCGCTGCTGGCGTCATTTTCACAGTTCCTGCAATGCTTGTCATTGGCATTTGGATCGACATTGAATGGTTCCCTACGCTTGCCATCGCTCTTCTCGGCGGCCTTCTTGGAACAATGTTCACTATTGCATTGCGTCGCTTGTTCATTGTTGAAGAAGCATTGCCCTACCCAGAAGGGGTTGCATGTCGCGAAGTGTTGGTCGCTGGAGAAGAGGGGGGTAGCGGTGCTTTAGCCATCGTCTATGCGTTGGGAATTGGTGCGCTCTATGGACTCATGGTTAAGGGATTCAAGGTTACACACCACTCAGCAGAAACCGCATTTGAATTCATGAAAACACGGATGTATGCGGGTGTCGATCTTTCCGTTGCACTCCTCTCTGTAGGGTTTATTGTTGGTATTCGCATTGCTTCCTTTATTTTCCTCGGAGGGATTATCGGGTTCGGGATACTTGTTCCACTGTACGGATATCTCAATGGTTGGCCAGACTCGCCAACACTCGCTGAAGGGTTCGACAAACTCTGGCTCGAACAAGTCCGCTATGTTGGTGTCGGTGCGATGGTTGTAGGTGGCATTTACACCCTGTGGAGTATGCGGAATACCATCATCACCGGATTAAAGAAATCCTTCATACAAAACGAATCAGATAGTGAACTCCATCTTCGAACTGAGAAGGACCTTCCATTACAATGGGTCACCGTTGTGTGTGGAATACTTGTTGTCCTGACCTTCTTCTTTTACTGGATGATTACCGGATCTTTGCTGCTCTCACTTGCAGGTGCTCTCTTCCTTGCCTTGGTAGCGTTCTTCTTCGCTGCTGTTGCAGGTTACATCGCTGGTGTCGTTGGGTCCAGCAATTCACCAGTATCTGGTATGACGATCGCAACACTGTTGTTCACCGTTGGACTGGTTTGGATTGTTGGTTCACTCATCTTGGATTTGTCACAGACAGAACTCATGTACGCTACACTCCTTATTGCAGCGGTTGTTGCCAGCAGCGCCGCCATTGCTGGAGATGTAATGCAGGATTTGAAAACGGGACACATGGTTGGGGCGACACCATGGCGCCAGCAAATTGCTGAAATCGTAGGTGTCATCACCGGTGCGTTTGTTATCGGACCTACAATTGCCCTTTTGCACAATGCATTCCAGATTTCTTCAACGGCGTGTCTGGCAACCAACGAACGCATTGCTGCCGCTCAACAGAATGGTGACATGTCGCAATCCATGTATGATTGCAGTGAAGCTCTGTTTGCACCACAAGCTGAATTGATTGGTGCCATCGTCAAAGGTGCATTCGTTGGTGATATGAATCTCCCGATGGTATTCTTGGGAGCCGCGCTGGCTGTGGTGCTGATTCGTCTTTCGATGCCAGTCATGTCGGTAGCGATTGGCATCTATCTGCCTTTGAAGTTGAGCGTCCCAATTATGCTCGGTGGAATCTTGTCATCACTTGCCATTGGTGCGGCATACCTGCGAGTCGATGGAACCCTAGATCGAGAACCATCGAAAGAGGCGAAAGAAGCCGCATCTGACGTTGAAAGCAGAGGTGTTTTGATCGGTGCTGGTTTCATTGCCGGAGAATCCATTCTAGGAGTTCTCATTGCAGTTCTCATCGTTCTCAACATCAATCTCGATCAAATCTTCGGCATTCATGAATTGTCTCAATTCTTCTCACTCGTCTTCTTTGCTTGGTTCGTAGGTGTCTTCGTCTGGCTAGCGACAAGAGCGCTTCCAGATGGAGGAAATTTAGGCAAGGAAATCTTCACCACTGCCACGCATTCAATCAAGAAATTCTTGCGTTCTCTGCTACCTCAGTCCAAATAATTCAACGGTAATTATGAAAGGCTCAAGGCGATGGCCAGTAATCGGTGGTCAGTATCACAGCATCCATATCTGAGATAGAAGAACTTGCACGACGTTGCCGAATTGAAATCGTAAAAATGGTTCATCGTGCGCAAGCAGGGCATCCGGGTGGATCCCTCTCTGAAATCGACTTGATGGCGGCGCTTTATTCAACGTCGCTACGTGTTCGACCAGACGATCCAGACTGGGAGGACAGAGACCGATTCGTTCTCTCCAAGGGACACGCGTCACCAGGCATGTATGCTCTTTTGGCAGAAAAAGGATTCATTTCGCACGATGATTTGCACTCGTATCGTGTTCTTGGAGGAATTTGTCAAGGCCATGTCGACATGAAATGGTGCCCTGGTGTAGACTTTAGTGCAGGAAGCCTCGGAATGGGACTCTCATTTGGCATGGGTTGTGCCCTTGCAGCACGGCTTGAGGGCAGTGAGCGTCGTGCATTTGTTATGCTTGGCGATGGTGAAATCCAGGAAGGTTCCGTATGGGAGGCAGCCATGGCCGCAACCCACCACGAGCTTGGAAACCTCAAGGTCATCCTTGACCGCAATCGAATTCAAAATGATGATTTTTGTCTAGAACAAATGCGCATGTTCGATATCCCTGCCAAGTGGAAAGCATTTGGTTGGAATGTTATGGAAATTGATGGGCATGATATGCCCGAGATTGTCAATGGTATCAAGTTCCTCGACGAATCCAATGATGCTCCTTCAATCCTTATCGCACACACAGTCAAAGGAAAGGGCGTTTCCTACATGGAAGACAATCCTTCGTTCCATGGCGCTGCGCCGAACGACGAGCAGTTTGAAATTGCAATGAACGAATTGGGGGCGGTCGGATGAGTCGAATGGCAGCCACTCGAGACGGCTATGGGCAAGCCTTACTTGAACTCGCAGAGAACGACAAAGTTGTTGTCCTTGAAGCCGATCTCGGAAAGTCGACAAAATCCTTGCACTTTCGAAAGGCACACCCAGAGCGGACCATCTCATGTGGAATTGGCGAGCAAAACATGCTTCTCGTAGCGGCAGGAATGGCATCAAGCGGTTACATTCCGTTCGCTTCGACGTTTGCGATCTTCACAGAACGAGCCTTTGAACAAATGAGGAACGGTGTAGCCCGACCCAACCTTGCTGTCCACGTGTGCGGTTCACACGGTGGTACACACACCGGGACGGATGGTTCATCTGCTCAATCAATCGAAGACTTGGCCATTTATCGAACTCTGCCTAACGTCACTGTTCTCCATCCATGCGACGATGTAAGCACACGCTTGTTGACCAAACAGCTCGCAAAATCCAACAGTCCCTCCTACATGAGAACCGCTCGAAACAAGACACCTGTCTTGTACGATGACACTGACCCAAGCACGATTCAAATTGGAAAAGGAATCGAATTGCGTGATGGTGCGGATGTTGCGATCATTGCCTGTGGCGTTCTTGTTTCCGAGGCTCTCAAAGCAGCGGATGCATTAAGCGAACAGGGTATTCAAGCGACCATTATCGACATGCACACCATTAAGCCACTTGACACACAATTGGTCGATCGTGTTGCAGCACGTTGTGGAGCCATCGTAACCGCAGAGGATCATTCCGTCATCGGCGGACTTGGTGGAGCGGTAGCAGAACACCTCTCCGCATCATCATGTACGCCTTTGGAACGTGTTGGTGTGAATGATCGATTTGGAGAATCTGGTCAAGCGGATGAGATGCTTGAGCTCATGGAACTCAGCGCGCCTCACATCGTGAAAGCAGCACAGAGAGCCATCACCCGCAAGTGACGCTACCATCATGTTCATGAATCGCCAATTCAACGAACAGTCATGGAGTTCTTCCTTGATACTGCCGATGTCGACGAAATTCGTGAAATTGCTGCTTGGGGGATTCTCGACGGAGTTACAACAAATCCTTCACTGATTAAGAAAAGTGGCCGTGATTTCAAAGAGGTTGTTCGCGAAATTGCTGGGATTTGCTCAGGGCCGATTTCAGCAGAAGTGACGGCTATGGACACACAAGGCATGCTTGAACAAGCACGCCAACTCAAGTCCGAATTACCAGAAAATGTCATCATTAAGATTCCATGCACGCCAGAAGGACTTGCAGCGACGAAGGTATTGACAGGAGAAGGTGTTGATACAAACGTGACACTCATCTTTTCAGCATCTCAAGCACTGATGGCTGCCAAAGCAGGTGCGACGTATGTCTCTCCTTTCATCGGTCGAATCGACGATACTGGGCATGATGGAATGAACCTCATCGCAGAGATCATGGAAACCTGGGAGAAATACGACATATCGACAAAAGTACTTGCAGCATCCATCCGTCATCCAACGCATGTTCTTCAGTGCATGCAACTAGGGGCGCATACTGCTACCATGCCTGCTAAGATTTTCCGACAACTCATGAAACACCCACTCACTGACAAAGGACTCGAAGGGTTCATGCGTGACTGGGCTGAAGTCGAAGCTGCTGGTAAGGCCTGAAAACATCAAGCATCCCAAAAGGAGGCTTCATCAATGATGGAGCATCAGCCCATACCACTGAGGGACCTCAATGAGTGATATTCAGGAACGTCTGCAACGACTCCTCGATGGAGAGTTGGATGCTGCCGAAGTTGCTGAAGACCCTGCCCTAGCCTCGCTAGCAGACCGTCTTTATGGAATCAAAATCCAACCTGTCCAACCAAAGAAACTCCGAGATTTTGAGGATCCTGCTGCTCCATCTGCACCCCTTCCAGCGACAGATATGATGATTGAAGTCATCGGAGATGTCGCTTTGGAGCATCCACCGGCACCCGCTGCTGATCTTCCTCCAATTGCCCCAATCCCTGCCGCACCAGAATCCAAGGGGAAGAAATCCTTTGGAATACTGAGTTATCTATCCATCCTTGGACTCATAGCAGTTGTCGTCAACATGTTTGGGTATTTGCATACCCTCGTTGGTTCGATGTGCACCAACGCATGCGCTAATGAGGGACACACGAAGATGAATCTCATGGAATTGTATCGTCTTGATTCCATCAATGGCTGGAGTCTACCGGTGACAGAAGGCGTAGTTGGTATTCCGGATATTGTCGCCATCATCGGTCTCTTGGCCATGATATTCCTGCTGCGAAAGAAGTCCTAAACTTCGACGTGCTAGGAAAGAAACCTCCGTCATCTTGATGAGCAGGTGTTGAAAGGAGCAATTATGGGGAAACCTGCAAAGGCAAAGCGAGGAATTCCAAGCAAAGTTGAAGATTTCAACGCTTGGTATCCATTCATCGTTGAAGCGGCTGAACTTGTCGATAAGCGCTATCCCATCAAGGGCATGGACGTATGGCGGCCATATGGATGGAAGGCCATGCGCCAAATTGATTCGCTTACACATTCAGAGATGGATCGTACAGGCCATGAAGAAGTCAATTTTCCATTGCTCATTCCCGAGGATTTATTGGAAAAAGAGAATGCCTTGGTTGCACGACTTAAGCGAGCGAGGGAGGAAGGTGTAGATCCGGATGAACTCCGTGATGACGAAGAAGAAGCTGGTTTCAAGAAAGAAGTCTACTGGGTCAAGCACGCCGGTGAAAACGAACTCGACATACCGATGTTTCTGCGGCCAACGAGTGAAACAGCGATGTACACCATGTTTCCATTGTGGATTCGAAGCCACAAGGATCTACCTTTGAAGGTCTATCAAATGGTCAACACCTTCCGCTATGAAACAAAACAGACACGTTCGTTTATTCGTGTTCGAGAGATTCACTTCTTTGAGGCCCATACCGCTCACGCCGATGAAGCAGATGCGACACGTCAAATTGAGCAAGACTTGGAAATTGTCGACCGGCTCATGGACAAATTATGCTTGCCGATTATCAAGGCTAAGCGTCCCGTATGGGATACGTTTCCTGGTGCACACTACACCATCGGTATCGATGCAGTGATGCCAAA
>CALDQY010000262.1 GCA_937911445.1 uncultured Rhodobiaceae bacterium
CTGTACACTGCCCATCATCCAACATGAAACTAGCATGCGGCGGTACGCCGTCATTCCCACCATACCGTGCTGCGGGTGTTGATGTCCGTATCGGAACGGATGGAGCAGCATCAAGTGGGAACGGACTGAATCTTTTGCATGAAGCTCGACTTGCAAGTCTGGTTCAACGTCATGATCATTGGGATTCAACGCTCCTTCCAGCACAGGAGATCTTCAAGATGGCTACGAAAGGAAGTCAAGATTGGGTTGCTTGGGATTTGGATGACATTCGTATGCGACCTTTAGGTCGATCCAACAACAGACACCTTGCGAATCTCATCTACAATGGTGGGGAATGTCTCGATGTGTGGGTGAATGGACGGGCGCTACGAAAGGATGGAATCACACTATCGCTCGATGAGAAGAACATTATCGCAGAATTGGACCATGCCGTTGAATCCTACTACGAAGGCGTTGAATGATCACGTCCGATCATAATACATCAGAACGCCCCCGGCAAACATGCCAGCGAACGAGACCAGTATACTCAGTAACGAATGGCCAATATGCACTTCGTACGAGACGACCACTTCTGTTCCAGCAGGTAGTGCACTATCCTTTGCGCCGAGAGCTGCGAAGTATGTTCCGGACTCCATGTTCCAACCAAATCCTTCGCTTGCGGTCGCACCGGAATCACCGGCAACGAAGTTTGTTGACGTTCCATCGCATCCAAGACCTGGCGTGAAAAAGTTGCTTGGCACGTCTTCACATCGCTTCTTTTCATCGGCATCAACAAGACCCATCCAAACATCATCACGGTCCCACGTGATGGTGAGTTCTGCAGCAAAAAGCGGTGATAGAATGTTCTCGGGCAATGGATCGTCTGCAAAGAAGGCCTGATTGGGCGTATTTGGTGTTGGTACATCCTCCACTTCTCCAGTCAGTGTGTAACCAATCATCCCGGCGAGAAGGAGAAGAATGCCAACGGCAATCAGAACAGCGCCAGCTTTTCCTCTCGATGTAAACGAATCCAACATGTTCACACCTCAAAGAATGAAAGAGCGAGTATCGTGTAACATGCGAGCAACATCACACCTTCGAGCCAATTGGTTTTCCCATCGTTGAGAATGAAATTCGCTACAAGAACGGACATGAACGTTGCAGCCGTTTCGAGGATCCCAAACTCGAGTGAAAGGTTGACACCCAACGCCCAAGCAAAGAGAACCATGATTGGAGCAACAAAGACAGCAATTTGAACACTCGAACCGATGGCGATTGCAAGTGAAAGATCCATCTTGTCTTTCCCAGCGACCAAAACGGCCGTGAAATGCTCTGCTGCATTACCAAAGAATGGCAGAAGAATAACACCGATAAACAGAGTAGGCAAGCCCCATCCTTCAGCCGCTGCATCAACGCTGTGGACCAGAACTTCCGCCATCCATCCAACCAAAACGGTCGCAAGAATGAGAAGAATCCAAGCATCCCTCGTCGTCATTTTCGGTTCTTCTTTCTCCTCTGCCTCTGATGACACATCGAACAAATGCGAATGTGTCTTGAATTGGAAAAACAGAGACAAGCCATACATCAGAAGGAGGACAAGAGAAGCATATCTTGAGAGATTAAGAATGTTGGAATCTGCACCAGTATGCGATGCGGCAGCTGGAATGATCAACGCAAGAACTGCCAATAGCAGC
>CALDQY010000263.1 GCA_937911445.1 uncultured Rhodobiaceae bacterium
GGTTTCTCCAAGCATATCCATTGGGAACAATGTCTTGAGTGCATTTGTAGCAACGGATTGGACAACACGTCGAATCAATCGCTCAGGAGCGGCTGAGACGTCGTTGAACGATTCCATGTACTCATCGAGGTTGAGGATATCGTATCCACGAACAGCGAGAATGGAATGCACGTTTGGACCGAGAATCTTGTCACCCTCGATCATTGCCTGACTAATCCAGCGAGCGCCCTTAGCGAAATCACTTGCAGTTACGAGGTCAGCATATGCCTTGTATCGGCGGGCAACACGGTTCATGAAGTCTGCTTGGTCGAGTTTGGTGAAGACCGTAGCAGCATAGTTTGACTTCAGTGCGTGGTCAGCAACTTGGCTCGCATTGACACATGTCAGGAGGTTTCCTTGATCGTGAGGGTAGAGCAACAATCGTCGACGCTTGGCAGCGCCACCGAGCGAGCCAACCTTTGGATCGGTTAAGAGGTAGCCGAGACAAGCAGTGACTTCGAACAGACGAGCGTACTTGTCTTCATCACTGGCGTTCTTGATCCACTCGTCAAGACCTGGCTCGATGCAGTGGAATTCAAGAGGAACCATTTCGGAACCTGCACCGAACATTTGTCGAACGGTCGAAGATGACATCATCCCCATCATAGTGTACAAGGAGGTCTTTCCAGTGGTGAGGAACACGTCAGTGATTCCTTCTTCACCGAAGGAGATACGTCGGTCTGGCAGGTTCACCAAGAGATTGAATGCAGTTGCAGTATCTCGGTTACCATCAACAGCTGGGTGAATCCATGTTGTTGGTTTGGTCATGAGATAACCACTTGCATCCTTACCAAATCCAGCTGGAGAGTATCGAATCCATCCAAGACGGTTGTTGAACGCTACACCACGGTGCATCAATGAAGGATAGTAGACCTTGTCTTGCGGATCGGAGTCTGGTACGACACCACGGTGCCCGAGACCCCAGAGGATTGGCTCCCACTCAGCAACACCATCTTCTTCGCCACTATCACCTAGGAAGGGGTGGCCACCCGAGACAGTTTCACCAGTGAGCATGGAACCACCCAATCGCTCTTCATCACCAGTTGAACAGAAGAAGAACGTCTGTGTGGTGACGAGCTGCTTTGGCGTCCACATGTTTGCATTGACAACTGTCTTTTGCTTGAGGAAGTCAGAGAGTGTGCTGATTCGGCGCTCAAACTTGAATCGTTCAGATTCAATCCAAGTAGAACCTAGGAAGAGGTTAGTGTTGAGCAACTTTGGGCGACCAGGGCCGATGTATCGTGTACGTGGGTCTCCTTTTGTATCGTCTGTTTCATGAATAGGTTCCCAAGGTCCTTGTGTTGGAATGTACTTGAGGAATTCTTCATGATCAAATGGCATCTTTTGTGCTTCCTTGACGGCATCTTCGACCTTATCCATCAACTGAACATAGGTTTCAGTTGGTGTAATTCGTCCACTTTCTTTGAATTGTTTATGCGATACTGCTCGATGTTCCCACATTTTTCTTCACCTCAAAACTTCTTTTTCTTGACAGGAGTTTTTTCCTCTTCTTCAGGAGCTTCTTCTTCAGGAGTCTCCTCGGCTTCATCTTCAACGACTTGGTCTTCCTCTTCAAGGCTATCCCCATCGTCAGTTGAATCTTCTTCAACGATTTCGTCTTCAGAGATTTCTTGTTCTTCTTCGGATTCTTCATCATCACCATCATCAGACTCAATATCTTCCATCATGATGTCCACGACTTCATCGATTTCTTCGTCTTCTTCAGGTTGAGATTCAACAACGGATTCTGATTCTTCCCGCGAAATGAGGAGCTGCAAAACAAGGCCGAGCGTTCCAGCAACGGCACCAAGTCCGATGATTTTCCCATCATTGGTTCGCTGATCGTCACCCGGCACTTCTGTTCCTGTGACTGGTGGGACTTCGTTGCCAACAACGTTCGTGACGATTTCAACTGCTGCCCATGCTGCAAATATCAACATGATAATTGAGAGTAAATTTGCGGTCGAGGCATTTGTTTTGACCCAATTTGCAAAGGGCGTTTGACCATCTTCCATACTCGCGCCTCGCGCCGTTTGCATATAACTTGTGTGCCTTTAATAAAGAAAAATGAATCAATCACTCATCCAAGTATGCATTCCTTATTGGGTCTTCATCGAGATGGAAGAACGAGTACGTTGCCCACCATGTAATTGTATCAAGTGCATCAACGAGGTTACTCGTTCCACTCTGCTCTTCACCGTAATCTTTCCCGGTTGTATCCATCCAATCGATCATCTCATCGACTGTATCGCATGTTTGATGGTAACACCAATACCCATCGACAAGTCCACCGAATCCCATTGTAACTGTCCCAAGATTGTCTTGAAATGTTGCGTGATCCGAGCGCGCAGTCGTATCTTCATAGACAATAATTTCTGGACGATCTTTGGCCATCCAATCGTCAACCTTCCACGTTTCCGCATCATACCCTTCTCCAAGTAGTGGAGACATTTGTTCTTCAACACCAATAGCATCCGAACCAATCCACATAGCCAAACCCACCATTCCTGGTTGGTTCATGACATCGTGATCGAGACTTGGCCCGATGTAAACACGCATTGGCCAAACTTCCTCATCCTTCGGATAACCATCTGGATCGACTTGTGGTTCTGGGTCGCAATTCCCTTCACCTCCACCGTGTCCATCTCCACACGGTGCACCGCCACCGCCCGGCCAGTTCACGCCAGCCATGTCGAGATTGACATAATTGGTTACCTCAACGTTCGGATTGTCTTCTTTGACCCAATAATCGGTCCAAAAATCACTACCCCGCTTTCCACCCTCTTCTCCAGACCACAAGCAGAAGACCATTGTGTTTCGAGTGCTGTGGTCTGCCATAGCTTCTGCAACTGTCAGAACCATGCTTGTACCTGCTGTATTATCGTAGGCACCAACACGTGTTCCGTACGTTCTTCCAAAGATGTGAGGGTCGAGCATACCGCCGTTGATCGGAGGTGCAATGTCGAAATGAGCTCCAAAGACCATCCACTTATCGCGATCAACTTCACCCCAACGATATCCGCAGATGTTGTACGCTTCCGGATTTTGGGAACCCGTCATCAGTGAATCGTAAACGAACCGTTGCGTGATGACTTCAAGCCCAAAATTTTCCATGGTCTGAATGAGATACTGGGCAGCGTCTTCGTATGCAGCATTTCCTTGCCCTGCCCAGCGATCAAGATAACCTACGGCACCGTCAGCAAGATCTGTTGGGTCGGGCGTTTCATCCGAGATCACATTGATGTAATTGAAAACCGTTCGACCATCAACCATTCCAGTTGAGTGACGACTACCCTCTGCCTCTGAAAAACCGGGGGCTTCTGGGCGCATGACAGAGAGAAGAACTGGGGTCACAGCACCACCATTTGAGCTAGATGCTTGCACAGTATCCAGTGTCCCATTGTCGCCGATGACTCGGGTAATCCCCTGGGAACTCTTGTCATTGTAACCTCCTCGTTCCCACCATGTTTTCCAAGATTCGTTGAGATTTCGAATTGGCCAATCTTCACGTCCGTAATCTCCTAGCAGAACAACAGCAGTATCGGTTCGAGGCGGTGCAAGAACTGTGAGCAATATACTCTCACCTGCCTTGAGATCAACCACAGTTGAATTTTGAACAAAGCCAGAGTCAGGATTCATCATCAAATATGGAACAAAGGCTGAGAGATCACGGTCAGCAGAAATTGTAAGACCTTGGAAGATTCCACCAATGAGCGTTTCAGGTGTGACGGTAACATCGTTTTCTCCAACTGGTCCATTATTGTCCCCTTCTCCAAAGCAACCAGAGAGTGGGGCGAGCATCATGATGCACACAAGGCCAAACGCTCTTCGTGCATCTCTCCCCATAATCTAACGCAAACCTTCTCTCTATCTCAATACTTTGCTTCAAAAACACAACTCATCACCAAACAATACATCAAGGGATGAAAAATTCGGCAACATCTTGAATATCTTTGGCGCTTAGGAAGTTCGTGTCAGATGTTGGCTCGCCCTTGGACTACTACATTCGAGTGTTCAGCAACTTTGAATTCTCTGTTTCAGGTATTTTTGCACTCAACCATACCGTAGCCATTATCGGGGCCATAACCGGACTTTTTGTTGTCGGACTTTCTCTTCTCATTTTTAGATCTGGCAACAAGGATCTCAAAAATCAAGCTATTGGAATGATTTTACTTATTGAGGGTTTCATGGCCTTCACACTCGGTTTTTATTGGATTTACCCTTTCTCTTTAGAGGGACTTCAATCCGTTATTTGGTTGCGACCTTTAGCAGGCATTACCGGCCTCACGAGAATGATGATGATGGTCGCCTTGGTTTCTTTTTTCTTTGAAACAGAGTGGGCGAAACGGATACGACGCATATTCGAGTGGAAGCGCGTATGGATTCTTCCAGTTGTATCTTTTTTGATTATCTTGTACCCACTTTTGGCATACGGTGTCGATGGCGCAATTGGTGACATGGCTCACATCTATTGTGCTGAACCCTCGAATCAAGGTGTTGGAAACACTGTCTTCGGCAGCGAACTAGGTTACACCCCAGTCTGCCCGGAAACGTTTGCTGCAACATACCCGGCCATCTACGTTAGTACCAGCACAGGCCAATTTACTCTACCGATCGTCCTTATCACGAGTTTGCCGCTGGTTTTTGTGGCGATTTTTATGGCTCGCCTGGCTCGAAATCCAGAACTCGTCGATGCCAATGGTTACAACCTTGATGAAATCAAAGCCTTGCGCACAGGTTTTCTCGTGAAAGTGGGATTCATGCTGGGGGCGGTCCTCCTCATGATTGCGCTTGCTGCTGGTTTCGGCCTCACATCTCCTGATATGACGTTGTTCAACCCCGAAACCTCAGATAACACTGGTGTTATGGCACTTGCAGTTGGAGGGGCTTTTGCCCTTCTCATGAATATCTTGTCGACACTTTTCCAAGGCGTTATCTTCACTTATGCCATCCTCAAACATGAGGTCATGGGTATCGATGAGCGCTTGCGTAAGGGGTTCACTGCAACCACCTTCGCAGGGTTTGGCGCCCTTTCACTCCTCATTGCCTCTGAAGCGATGGAATCAGTAATCCCTGGCGGTGGATTGCTCGGCGGGCTGATCGTTGGTGTTCCACTGATTGCGCTGCGACGACCCATTCTTCGCATCTTCTCCAACCTGTCTTCCACTCTGATGCCAGAAGCCCACACAACACAAGAATTACAATATCTTGAGGTATTTGCTGCAGCTAATGCCGATGGCATCATTAACACCAAAGAGCGAACGATGCTCGATTTACAGGCCAAGGCTTTCGGAATCAATGAGGCTCGACAACATTACCTCGAGGGACTCGGCAGCGCTGAGAACCCGTAGATTGAGCGTTCAGACAATGCACCAAACTCCTTCATGACCGTTGGAAATGAAAGGATGTAAATGTGTCTCTAATGCGAACATCTAAACCGATAGTTCGTGGTCAAGAGCCATGGCGGAAGACGCTTCACCTTCTTCTGTTTCCA
>CALDQY010000264.1 GCA_937911445.1 uncultured Rhodobiaceae bacterium
ACCACTTGTACCAATGGCAATGAAGACATCGCACTCGGACAGTGCTTTCTCAATTTCAGGCATCTGCATAGGCATTTCATTGAACCAAACAATATGTGGACGTAGTCTTCCTTCGCATTTTGAACACGAAAGGAAGGTTTCCTGAAGATGTTCATCGTCCATCATCTCCTCAACATGACTGCATACTTCACATCGCAGTTTGGCAAGTTCTCCATGCATGTGAATCAAATTCGTTGAGCCTGCACGCTCTTGCAAATCATCTACGTTTTGGGTCACTACGAGAAAGTTTTGCAGATGATTCTCGAGTTCGACCAATGCCTTGTGCCCTTGGTTCGGTTCGACTTCCAACAATTGTCTTCGTCGCTGTTGGTAAAAATTCCATACAAGTTGTGGGTTGGCTTGCCAACCTTGGGGTGTAGCTACCTCCTCAATCCGATGATTTTCCCATAGTCCATTCGAATCTCGAAAGGTTCGGATTCCGGACTCGGCGCTGATACCAGCACCAGTCAAGATCACAACGTTGGAATCTCTTGAAATCATGATGCCTCAATCGTCTTTTTTGTGTTCGAATGAAAATCCATCAAAATCCGTTTGATAAACAGGGACGTCATTGGGTGTTTCCTCAAAGGCTGGGGGAACGCTTTGCTCTTGTTGAATTGGTTGTTCTTCAATTGAAGGAGGAACGTATTGCTGTACCGTTGTTTGGTTGGGTTGGTACACGGAACCATCTGGTTGTTGATACACAATTACTTGTTGCGCCTTTTTTCCTACGACTAGACCAACAATCAACAAAATGATGCCGATCAGGCAACAAACCCCGCCTCCACAGGCTACAAAAACAGGCGCAAGTAATCCGTCTGCATCAATGATTACCACATCGCTCTCTGAGTCAATGCTGTAGTTTCCAGGTGGAATGAAGTCTATGTCGCCTAGATATGTATAGCCATTGATGTCAGATCCTGTCTCACAGTTCGGAAAAAAATAGTCATCCGAAAAGTCGTCATTGATTGAAATTGAGAAAGAATAACAATCGACATCACCTTTGGCGTAGACTTCGAGAAGCACAACATCCCCATCGTAAGCGAAGGTTGTACCATCAAATTCTGTATCATGCAGTATATTCTCACTGTCAGGGCCGTGTCCAGCAATACTGATTACACCGAATAAAAGGCTGAGAATGGATAAGCCTGTAAGTATGCCACCAGTAATGGCGAGCCCTTTGTTCATGAAAACAACTCAGCGAGATGCGAGAGTGAGGTTCTTCCACATGTCTTCTGGAACTTCCATAGCCAAGCGGAGACCACCCATTGCACCGAGTCGAACTGGGTCGTCGACAACGTGAACGTTGACATCGCCCATGTCGGAGAGTCGGCGTTCGATGAGTGCACCGAGACCACGAATACCTGATCCGCCACCAGCGAGAACCATGTTTCGACGGAATTGGTCGTGGTATTCAGGGTTGGAGTCGGCGATGAGTTGCTTGACGTTCTCGACGATTGGGTCAACGATGGACTCGCATGCGCGCTGTACGCAGTCTGTGATGTCGAGATTCATGGCCTTTCCTTCAATGGAGAAGTCGACCATGATTGGCTCATCAGGGGTTGAGGTTGATACGAAGGAGTATTGTTCCTTCCAGCGCCGTGCCATGTCTTTGGTGATTTGAGCTCCGTTGTACTTGGATTGGACTTCTTTGATGATTTGAGCATCAACGTAGTCTCCAGCATACCCGGTGTGCATTTGGTCGCCAGGACCTGGGATGGTTCCGTAGACACGGCAAAGGTCGGTCGTACCTGCACCGATATCGATGACAAGTGTGTGCTCAATCATGTCAAGAGCGTAAGCGACAGCGAACGGTTCTGAAATAATCATTGCAGCGTTGACGCTACCTGCAGCAGCATCAAAGATAGCCGTCTTGTCGACGTGGCTGGCTTCAGCAGGTGCACCAATGACAGCGACGACACGGTCGTGTTCCTCAGGATCTGCTAGACCAATGAGGTGGGTGATGAAGTGAGCGATGAATTGTCGATCTTCGACTGTATCCTTAATGACACCAAGTTCAAGAGGTCGGAAAAGGTTCAATGCGAGTCTGTTCTTTAGCGCATCTTCTCCGAAGAGAACATCTCGCTTGAGGAAATTTCGTGCGATTGGGTCTTTCGGAGTCCCAATTACAGTGAGTTCTTCTTCTTCGTGATTCCCTGAGGAGACCATTACAGAACGAAATGTTCCCAAATCAATTCCAATATACAATACATCTTTTGCCATAGCGTTCGCCATTCT
>CALDQY010000265.1 GCA_937911445.1 uncultured Rhodobiaceae bacterium
GCTGCAAGCCTTGGTTGGAAGGGATTCGTCGTTGGTCCTGCAATTCTGTTCCTCGCATACGCCGCACAGGTCGCACTCAACATGTTCCGCCGACGTGACTCGACAATCTTGAGCACGTTGTTCCTGACCATGCTCCTGACCAACCTCTTGATTGCCCTACCGTTCTACGCACATCCACAGATGAACCTGATGTTGGATGGAAGCGGTCTACAACCGTTCCTCTTCATTCTGCTGTTCACCGTTGTCATGATGTACATTACAACTGGATTCCGTGACAAGCCATGGCTCCTTGTTCTAGGTACGCTTGCCGTTGGTGCTGTTGCTTTCCTTGGGGCTCTATGGGTCCTCAAGTACTTCAACCTCAGCAACGCTTGGGATGTTTTGTTTACTGGTGGTGGATACTTCACGAAGACCAAGATTTTCGGAACGGTTGCTGAAGCAAACGCTCCTGACCGTGGTTACATGTTCGCAAGTTTCGGACCGATCGTGTTTGTCTTTGCGCTCGTGGTGGGACTTACCTCGTTGTGGCGAACCTTCAGTAAGCGAAGCCAAATTTCGTTGGTTTTCGCAGTTTGGATTTTCGCAGCATCCTACATGTCCTGGACCGCTGCACGTTTCCTCTTCAACGCAACTCCAGTCGTTGCCATCATGGGCGCCGCTGGAATTGTTGGTTTCTGGAAATGGGCTGACTGGGATGGACTCGTACGAAACTGGCGAAGAGCGGGTATCCGAACACCATCTGAGAGAATCGCTGGTGCGCGACGAGCTGTGTGGCGAACACCATCGTTCTCCGCCGTTGTTCTCGTTCTGATCATGCTCTCTGGACAGCAACTTACCTACGGTTTGGATTCAGCGATTCCAAGCAATTCTCCAGCAGAAGGTGACTTGGACGAATCGATGTACTACTCCATTCCAGATATCATGCGATGGGATGGCCTCGGTGTTTCCGTACTCGACAGTCGTGATTACGAAGCCTTTGGCGGCCGTGCCTACATGGGATCGTTCGGAAGTGGTTTCAACGGCCAGTACTGGAACACTGCACATGAATGGCTCGCCAATCAAGACAAGTACCACGATGCTGCATCTACCAAGGATGAATGTGACGACCACAACGGTATCTGGATCAGCGAATCAAGTCTCTGTGAGATGAAATTCGGTGACAAACCTGCGTTCGTTTCATGGTGGGACTACGGTTTCCAAGCATTGAACACGGGTGAACACCCATCTGTTTCGGACAACTTCCAGACAGGTATCCCTGCATCAGGTAACATGCTTCTTGCTCGAAGCCAAACCGATTTGGTTGCTATGTTCATCCAACACCTTGCTGTTGCGGACATCACTTACAACGTCGGCAAGTCTGGAGAGAAAGCCTTCACTCCGGCCTTCGAATCTGCACTCAAGAACGGACTTGAGAATTCCGAACAATTCGAAGAACTTGAACTGATAATGCTCCAAGATGGCATGGATCTCGATGACATGATCGAGGTTCTCACCGACCACAGCTTCGAGGCGTTCAAGAACAAGGGCGACACGTACATGACACGAGGTTACCCTCTCGATGCAAACGGCATTCCTGACAAGAGCCTCGGCATGCATTACCGTGTTTGGGCTGATGGTGAGTTGATTCCTTGTGAGAATCCGAGCACAGAGTTCTGTTCCAATGGCGACTACGTCTCCGAAGATTCAGCCAACAGCACCTTCCGAAACAACGCTGATGTCAGTTCGACTGAAGTTTCTGATGTCACGCACTACACGTTCGGTGACTACTGGTACACCGCTGACCTGGTGGAAGAGTACGACTCTGTTTCAACAAGCATTCACCGTCAGAACGCACACATCGCTCTCGTTGTTCAACTCCTGACCAATGGTCTCGATGAGGAACAAGTGATCGACCTTTATCACAACATAATCGAACTCGAAGACAACTACGAAGTCCAAGATTACAACGGAGCGCCTGGGGAAACCATTGAGCGTGACCACGAAATCCGATACTTTGCCATCGATGACAAGCTCTACCCGCGTGCAGGCCGCTACAACTCAGAAGCGGGCTACAACGGTGGACGACCGCTCGGTATCTTTGGTGCTCCAACCATCCTTTCTGGTCAAGATTACAACACCTTTACCAACGAAGTGTACGAAACCAAGCGTGGCGACCAACCTGTTCGTGAAATGGACCGAGAGGCTGTTGACGAAGCTATGCTCAAAGACATATTGGATCAACAATCCGGTGCAGATATCGAGCCAATGACTGTTCAAGACATCCGTGTTGACCACCTCCCAGAATTCTTCAATACGATGTTGGCTCGTTCCTATGTTGGCTATGGTGCTTCAACGCTCGGAGCCGATGCTGGTTCAACGAATCCGCAGCCTCGTCAGCAATTGAGTGAAGGTTCACGTGGAACCTCATTCTTGCAGCAAGCCTATCCTCTGCCGGGTGCTATGATGAATCACTTCGTTATCGCCAACTGGTACGACCCTGAGTCGCCTGCCATTCTAGCCAACTCCAATGTCAAGGTTATGAAGTACTATTCCGGTGCTGAAATTTCAGGTACCGTGATGAC
>CALDQY010000266.1 GCA_937911445.1 uncultured Rhodobiaceae bacterium
ATGGTGTTTGCCTCGGAAAAGAATTCGAATTGAAAGTCAAAATCGTTTGAGACGACGACCTCTGCAATTCTTGCCTGAAGCAGGGTCGCATGACGTTCTTGAATCTCTTTGGCATCCTTTTCATCCAAACAAAGCGTGACCTCAAACATCAGCAATCGTTCGATGAGCGCTTGTGCAATCGAACCATCGATTGGATGGAGGCGCACGCGAACCATTCTTCTCACGCAATAAAGGCCTCAATGGCTTGTTGAGTGATATCGATGACGAGATCTACTTCCTTGGATGTGATAGCAAAGTTTGGTGTGTATCGTAGAGCGTTCACACCACCGTGAATCACGCCCAAACCATGCTTTCGACACCATACTTCGACTTTATCGAATCCAACAACTTGCAACGTTTCAGGATTCAATTCAGCAGATACGAGCAAGCCTGTTCCTTGAACTTCGAGAATCTGGTCTGGATACTTGGCTTGGAGGACCTTGAGCTTCTCAACCATCTCCTTACCACGGTCACGAATGTTGTCTCGCAACTCTGGTGTGATGTTGTCCAACACTGCGATAGCCGTTTCGAGAGCACGAGGATTGGTTGTCATCGTGTTCCCATAGATGCCAACAACGTAGAGTTCGCTTGCACGCTTGTTCATACCAAGTACGGATAATGGGTATTGACCTGCATTGAGTGCTTTCGACCATGCTTCAAGATCAGGGGCTTCTGCATCCTCAAAGCCTTCGTAATCAACGACAGAAAGGCATCCTTGCCCGCGTAGACCAGCCTGTACCGAATCGACCATGAGCATGGAGCCATGCTCGAGCGTGAGGCGGCGGGCTTCGTCGTAGAAGGCTCGCTCAACGCATCGACCTGGGCTTCCTTCACCTTGAACGGGTTCCAATGCCATCATTTCGATGAAGAAGCCCTCATCATCAGCACGCTTGAACATGGCTTGCAGTGCTTCAATGTCATTTGCAGGCACAAGGAGGAGATTGTCCATATCACGGAATGTTGCGAGATTCTTCTTGTAACCGTCCATGCAGGAATGGGAAATCTGAGCAGGTCGACCAGTACGTCCATGGAATGCACGTTCGACTGCAAGGAGTTTAGTAGGCTTACCTTCGTGCCGACCACCAGGGTCTGTCATGTGTTTGGCGTTCACGTCTGCGATTCGTAAACCAACTGTCACGGATTCGGAACCACTGTTCATGCAAATGAACCGATCGAACGGGCAGGAACCACGTGTATGCCCGAGCTCCTTGCGAAGTCGGTCTCCCAGACGCTTCTGAGAAAACGAAGGCGTCATGACGTTGGCCATGACCCAATTCTCGCTCATGGCATCGATGATGGATGATGGTCCGTGTCCGCTTCCGAGCATTCCGTAACCACCGTTGTCGTGAAGAACAGCGCCACATGCCGTGACCAACCATGGCCCTCTACCTGCAATCGGAATGTATGGGTTCACAGTTGCAGCGGAATAAAAATTGACATAATCGGATTGCAAATGCTTGATCAATTCTGCTTCTGGCAAAGACATGATGTCTTCACCAAACTCGCCGAGAAGTGCATTGTGTAGCTCTCCAGCCTCGTGAATCGCCTGAACGAGCTCAGCGTCCGAAGCACAGAAATCCTCAATCACATCATCACTGAGCCCTACAGTATCTTTGGGACCGCTCGATGCTCGAAGACGATGTAGGATGCTGATGGGATTATCCGCCATGGTCCAACGCTGTCAAAGAACTCCTTTGAACATAGCCCTAGAGCCCTGTTCTTCTCGATGTTTTAGGCGTATTCAAGATTGATTCAAGGGCATAAAAATACAAACTTCAATTGAAAAACATCTAATTTTCATTAATATTGTAATCTTTCAGATCGAGAGGTGAACAATTTACACAAGACTGGATTCCAATTGAAAAGTCATTCCGTTGGGAAATGAATTTCAGTACAATTTGAAAATTATACGACATCTAATTTATGAAAATTTTTGCAATTCCCAATACAAATTAAAGTCAAAAAACTACAAATTTCAATTGAAAAGTTAATTTTTGACGTCGAAGAGTATATATGATTCATCGGTTGAAGACATCCTAACCGGGCATGACCCGAGGAGATGGGAAAAAATGGCAGACAAAGAATACAACATCCAGGAACTAGTACACCGGGATGTCTATGTGAACGACAAAAAAGTAGGAACGATTGTTGGTGAGCGACATCACCCAAACGAGGCACGCGTCCAATCGATGCGGATCCAAGTTGAGTCAGATGTTGCTGACGAATACATGAGGAAACCTGCAGAACTTGCACCGCTACCAAAGGAATTGGTCCACAGCATCCAAACAGATGGGACTGTGAAACTATCCAAGTCGATGCGTGAACTACAACGACGATGGAGAAACACCATTCGCATTGACGAGAAGCTCTACGCACCTGACGAAATGTTGGATCGAGCAGTTCTTGACAACCAAGGCCGAGAGGTTGGTGTCATCACTGGCATGGTCAAGGTCAAGCGCACCTACAAGGGATTCATTGTGAAGACTCGTCTTCACGCACAGAAGCAATATGGAATTGAGGAGAACATCCGCATTCCTTTGACGGCGTTCTCTCGAACCCGTGAGCGTCTCGACGAGATTGTTCTTTCACGAACCTTCGATCGTGTCTTGCAGTTGCCTTCTTACATTGCAATTAACGATCCAAATTTCGATGAAGAGTGATTTCAAATCAACCGTCATTCTTATGACAAGGTTGTAGGTCGGAGGCTTGCCCTTGCGCGGGTGGCTTAGTCGGTTAGAGCACCCGGCTGATAACCGGGAGGTCGCAGGTTCAAGTCCTGCCTCGCGCACCAACGCTTTCTCAACACGGTGTCGTGAGACTCGCAAAGAACATGAACGGGCGTCGCTCAGCACTGTTTGAGGGAAGCCGATGGTCGTTGTCTCTGGAAGCAATGCACAACACGTGGCAGAACAACTCGCCCAATCCCTGGGCTGGAGTCACGTCAAACTTGAAGCTCGCCGATTTCCCGATTCAGAAGGATACATACGAATTCCTGAAGATGAGATTGAAGCGATCCGTTCTGAACCCGTTGTTGTTGTTTCGAACACATTTCCAGATGCGGGTATTGTCGAAACCATGTTGATTCTCAAGGCTGTCTCCGATGTTCGCAAAGGTTCCATGGAAAACCTTCGAGGGATTGAACCGCAAAAAATGGAAGATATTGGTCCCGGAGTCTACCTTGCTGTGCCGTATTTTGGATATTCTCGCCAAGACAAGCGATTCAAACCTGGTGAGGTCATCTCTGCACGAGCCATTGCCGACATGCTAGCAGGACAGTGTGATGGGCTCGCAGTCCTCGATTTACATGCCCCAAAAGTGCTTGAAAATCTCTCCGTTCCGGTGGCGTTTACATCAGCCATGCCCGAACTTGCAAGCCACCTCCAGAGTGAAGTCAATCCAGATTTCATCCTATCACCTGACAAAGGTGCCATCGATCGTGCCAGTGAGGTTGCGAATTTGATCGGTTGTGAATTCTCCTATCTTGAGAAAACGCGAATCGATGCGCACACAATTGTTCACAAAGCCAAGGATTTGGATGTTCAAGGAAAAATTGTCGCCATCGTTGACGATATGATTGCAACAGGCGGAACCATTTGTCGCGCCGCCGACGCTCTCCGCTCGCAGGGGGCCGTCGAAGTCCATGCTGCATGCTCACACGGGCTTTTCACCGGCGGAGCCATTCGTCGATTGACCCAATATGTTGACGGTGTTCACGCTACTGGAAGCCTATCGAACCCTCGTTCGGTCATCGATGCTGGTGAAGCACTGGCTCGTGGAATCAACGAACTTCTCGGTAACTGAGCCATTTTGCCTATACAGTAACCGGGCACTGCATTTATATGGTCGAGTGTGGGCGCAACGAATACCACACGAGGATGAATCCAATGAGTGTACACGTACGATTTGAAACCCCAAGCGACCTCGCCGACAATATTTACGAGCTCATCCGAGCCAACCAAGGCGGGCGAATTAAGAAAGGAAGCAACGAAGTAACCAAGTCCGCAGAACGCGGTACTGCACAATTCGTTATCCTAGCCGAAGACGTCAACCCTCCAGAACTTCTGGCGCACATCCCATTGATCTGCGAAGAAAAGGGCATCCCATACGGATACGTCCCAAGCCAAGAATTCCTTGCAAAAGAAACCGGACTCCCAACAGGCGTCAAGACCGCTTCCATTGCTCTCATGGAAATTTCCAAAGCAAACACAGAAGCATTCAACAACGTCCTTGAAGCCATCAACGGCATCAAAAACTGAACAGGTGATTCAACATGAGTGACGAAACGGTAAGCGGCTGGCCTGCTGAAGTTGTTGAAATCGTCGGTCGAACTGGAATGACCGGTGAAGCAACTCAAGTCAAGGTTCGAGTCAATGATGCACCTAACCCACGAGACGTTGGTCGAATTATTACTCGCAACGTTGTCGGCCCAGTTCGAATGGGTGACATTCTCATGCTCAAGGACACGGGTCGTGAAGCCCGCAAGCTCAATGCACGGTGATCATCATGCCAGAACGAAGAGTTTGTTCATTCTCCGGAGAGGAAATCGAGCCAGGTACTGGAACCATGTTCGTCCGTAAGGATGGAAGCATTCTATGGTTCAAGAACAGCAAGGCTCGCAAGAACATGGTCAAGTTGTCCCGAAATTCCCGAAAGGTCAAGTGGACACGTCACTATGTTCGTGGCGGTATCCGCTGATTCAATTCGGTGAACTCATAAAGGGCCTCTTGGTGGCCAAGGACGGTGAAGAAGATGGAAACAACCTACATTATGGTCAAACCAGACGGAGTACAACGAGGACTAGTTGGAGAAATCATCGGTCGATTTGAGCGAAAAGGGCTCAAGTTGGTCGGACTCAAGTCCATGGTTCCAAGCGAAGAAATCGCTCGACAGCATTACGATGTTCACAAGGAACGCCCGTTTTTCCCTGGATTGATCAAGTTCGTTACTTCCGGCCCAGTTGTCTGTATGGCATGGGAAGGTCGTGATGCCATTTCCGTTGCTCGCAAACTCATTGGTTCAACCAATGGACGTGAAGCAGAACCTGGTACCATTCGTGGTGACTTTGGTATGGATATGGGCTTCAACATGATTCACGGTTCCGATGCTCCTGAAACAGCAGCATTCGAACTTGGCCTCTGGTTCCCTGAAGGTTTGATGACCTGGGAAAACACCATGGGCGCTTGGGTCTACGAGTGAGTTTCTTTCTTCCTCCCTTGGAGGTAGTCGCATGGATGAAACAGACGTGAACGAAGAAGAGCCTGTCGTTCGCGGCGAGAATCGACAACCGATTGTTTCGGTTCTTGGTCACGTTGATCACGGTAAAACCAGCGTTCTTGATTTGGTTCGCTCCCTTGGTAGTGACCGTCAAGCCAGCGTTATGGACCGTGAAGCTGGTGGCATTACTCAACACATTGGTGCTACCGAGGTTCCTGCTCAAGTTCTGAATGAAACCTGTGCGAAACTGATGGGTGGACGTCCGTTCAAATCTCCGGGACTTCTCTTTATCGATACACCTGGCCACCACTCATTTGCATCTTTGAGAAACCGTGGTGGTGCTCTCGCAGACATTGCTATCCTCGTCGTTGACATCATGGAAGGCTTGCAACCACAAACCATTGAATCCATCAACATCCTCAAGCAAACCAAAACACCGTTCGTTATCGCTGGAAACAAAATCGATCGAATCCACGGGTGGATCTGTGAACGTGACCGTTCCTTCATCGAATCCCTCCAAGAACAACGAAAGGATGTTATCGACCTGTTCCAAGACCGATATTGGAAGCTTGTTGGTCAAGTTTCAGAGCATGGCATCAACTTGGAGCGTTACGACCAAATCAAAGATTTCAGGAAATCCTTCCCGCTTGTTCCCATGTCTGCAAAGGAAGGTGAAGGCCTCCAGGACCTTCTCACGGTTACAGTAGGCTTGGCTGAACGGTTCCTTGAAGACCGCCTTACCGATACACTCGGACCCGCAGAAGGAACAATTCTCGAAATGAAGGATGAAGTTGGGATGGGCAAAACCATCGATGTCATTCTCCATCGAGGTACGCTCAACACTGGCGATCACATTACTGTGGTCAGTGCTGACGGGCCGTTTGATGTTCGAATCAAGGGACTGAAGAAGGCTCGTGGTATGTCCGAGATGCGTGATGCTGGTGACCGATGGGAATCGGTGGATACCATTCACGCTGCTGCTGGCGTCAAAATCATTGCACAAGGTCTTGAAAAGGCACTCGCAGGCTCAACCATTCGGCTTGCAAGCGATGAAGCACGTGATGAAGCCAAGAAGGAGACGCAGGTTTCCGTTGAACTAGATGAGGAAGGTGTTGTCATCAAGGCTGACACCATTGGTGGCCTCGAAGCACTTGCCTTTGAATTGAAGAAGATCGAGGTTCCGATTCGAAGAGCCACTGTTGGACCTGTTAACAAGCGCGACGTGATGACAGCAGAATCGGCCAACAGCCGGTTGAATCAAATCATTCTCGGATTTTCGGTTGAACCGAACAACGAAGTCAAAGAAAGCTTGAATCAAGGCGATGAGAGCGTGACGTGGATTGGTGGTGACATCATCTACCACATCATCGATCAGTTCGAAGAATGGAAAGAGAAGACCAAGGAAGACATGGATGCAGCTGCTCGTGAAAACTTGGTCTATCCTGGAAAACTACTCTACCTTGAAAATCACACTTTCCGAAACAAAGGACCAGCCATTGTCGGTATGCGCGTTCTTGGAGGACGAGTTCACCTTGGCCAGCGCTTGATGAAACTCGACGGAACACCCGTTGGCCAAGTCAAGAGTCTTCGTTCACGAGCCAGTGAAGAACTCAAAGAAGCAAAGCAAGGTGAAGAAATTGCCGTAGCGGTCATGGGTCCAACCGTGGGACGACATATCGAAGAGTTGGATGAGTTCTATGTCGACATTCCTGAATCGCACGTTCCACGACTTGCAAAGGTCGAATTGACCGAACTGGAAAAGGAAATTCTCGAAGACATTGTTCGTCTTCATCGCAAAGACGACCACTTCTGGGGACGTCGTCACGTTGGCTGATGCTTGTTCGACGTATGAACGGCATACATTCAAGTATCATGTCATGCGGTTTGCTACTTGTAACCAAAGGTGAACGACCATGGATGCTGGATTTTCGCAAGGAAACATGGGTGGAGACGCCCGAACACAAGACCTAATTCGAACCGTTGCTGATATCTCCAACGGATTGATGAATGAAGTAAGCAAAGTTATCATCGGGAAGAACGAGAACCTACGACGTGTCACCGTCGGAATTCTCTCCAACGGAAACATGTTGTTGGAAGATTTCCCTGGACTTGCAAAGACCTTGCTTGCCAACACTTTTGCTCGTGCACTCGGATGTAAGTTCAAGCGTGTTCAATTCACACCTGACTTGCTGCCATCCGACATCATGGGGACCTACATGTACGACCAGAAGTCTGGAGAATTCAAACTTCGTGCTGGTCCACTTTTCTCCAACATTCTCCTCGCTGACGAGATCAACCGTGCTCCTCCAAAGACACAAGCTGCTTTGCTTGAAGCGATGGAAGAGAAGCAAGTTACAATCGAAGGCATTACGCACAAACTCCCTGCTCCGTTCGTAGTTTTGGCGACACAAAACCCGATCGAACAAGAAGGAACCTACCCACTTCCTGAAGCGCAAATGGACCGTTTCCTCATGAAGATGAGCATGGGCTATCCGGACCGTGCTGAGGAGAAGGCCATTCTCGCTCGTCGAAAATTGCGTGGAAAGGACCAACACGATGTTGAACAAATCACCTCACCAAAGAAGGTCGTTGCTATGCAAAAGGCACTCGAGACCGTTCACGTCGACCCAGCGATTCTTGCCTACATCGTCGAAATCGTTCAGCGAACCCGTGAAGATCACCGTGTTGTCAACGGTGCTTCGCCTCGTGCTTCGCAATCTCTGTTCAAGACAGGACGTGCAGCTGCAGCCATCGCTGGCCGAAACTACGTCATTCCTGATGACATCAAGGGCATTGCTCTGCAAATCATCAGCCACCGTATCGTTATGAAGCCAGAAGCCAAGATTCGTGGAATCACCGGTATGCACATCGTTCGAAAGATTCTCTCGGAAGTTCCAGTCCCTGTCATTTC
>CALDQY010000267.1 GCA_937911445.1 uncultured Rhodobiaceae bacterium
ACTCGCAGAACAATCCTATTCCTATCAAGGACAGGATGTTGAAATCATGTCCTTCCATGAGGGATTGAACGGTGGCACCAATGCACGCAACGTTGAGATGACGGCTGATAGTTACAAGGGTCACCACTACAGCCATCCCTCGCCGTGGATGAAAATCACCGGTGGTGGCGAGGACCTTGAGGGAGTCTATGGCGGAGAATGCAACGATTTTGTCGGTGACTGTGGCAACTACGAAGATATACCGGATGTCCAAATGGTTGGGAATTTCCACGCTCGAGAATGGATGTCCTACGAAGTTCCAATGATGTTCCTCGAAATGCTTGCCCATTACTACGGTTCTGTTGGCGTCGACAACGACGGTGATGGGTTGATTGACGAAGATCCTTGGGGCGATTCAAACGGTGATGGGGTTCTTGATGACGACGGTGATTGTCTCTCTCTTGCAGCCGAATACCAAGACTCGAACGGCGATGGAAACCCATGTGGACCGGGTGATCTCGGTGTCGATGAAGACTTCTCGGAACAGCAACTCACAGACCTTGTCAACACTCGCGAAATCTACCTCGTACCGATGCTCAACGTTGACGGAAACCGATACGATCGGGAAGAATTCTGTGGTGAGAATGCATGGGAAACGTGCCCGACTGGTGGATGGAGAAAGAACCTACGAAACAACGGACCACAACCACTCCCTGACTTCAACGAACAGGTTGACGAAGATTGCGATGGTGTTGATCTTAACCGAAACTTCCAGTTTGAATGGGGCTGGCCATTGGGCGCTACAGTTCCACTTGTTCCTGGGACATGCACACCTGCTGAAGACGAGCGGGCTGGTATTACAAACAACGATGTCTACACTGGACCATACGATACCACCGACAATGATGGAGACGGACTGGTCAACGAAGACAACGTTGATGGTGAAGATGATGACAATGATGGTCGATTGGACGAGGATTGGGCTGGTGGAAACAGTGAGCCTGAAACCCTCTTCATTCAAGATTTGACCGAAATGAACGACGATGACAAGAACCTTGCTTCTGACTTCAAAATGACACTCTCATGGCACTCCTTCTCTGAGCTTGTTCTCTATCCATGGGGACACTGCACAGGTTGCGAGACACCAGACCACCAGCAACTGATCTATCACGGTGACCAAATGGCTGAAATGACCGATTATACCAACATGCAGAGCAGCGATCTCTACCCGACAACAGGTGATTACTGCGACTGGCAGTATG
>CALDQY010000268.1 GCA_937911445.1 uncultured Rhodobiaceae bacterium
TGAAGTGAGTGAATATCTCAAGACGACGCCAACCATTGAGGTCTTTTCAGATGACGGATACAATGAAACAGCTGGTGGAGCGGTCATGACGCAGACAGCCGATAATTCACTTAACCCGGACAAGGGACCAGAGTACAGTTTTGAGTTCAGAATTTCCGGTACCGAGAAAGCGAGCGATTTGACCATCCGAATGACGCTTGTCGATTTGGCTGACAACGAAGGCATCATCACCAACACATCGTACAAGATTGATGCCCAATCACCAACCATTGCTGTTTACGCTCCATCACCGTCCTCTGAAGGCTCGAAATACCTCTACGGGAACAAAATCAACCTGATGTTTGCTGCAGAAGATGATGTACAAATCGGTAGCCTGCAATACCGTTTCACCTTCAACTACGGAGGTTTGACCGGATCAACGAGTACATCGCCTTGGGCCAATGCCGAAGGAATTACCGACATCAACGGTGATGCAACATCACTCGTCAGTGACATGGAGTTCTCCGCAGGAACCTTCGACGCAGGCCAACACGCGATCACTGTACGTGCTCTTGATACAGCTGGAAACCAAAGAACTGCACAGGTTGTGTTCGTTGTCGACTTCTGTCGAAACAATCTGGAAGGCGAGACGGTCTGTACCTTCGAGGAAGATCTGAAACCTGAACCAGAACCTGAGATTGTCACACCCTCGATGAGTGAACCACCGTATGTACTGGTTTGGATTGCAGTTGGAGTCAACGTTGTCATTTTCATTGTTGCTCTGTTGATTGTTCAAGTGAGCCTGTCTGGTCCGAAAAAGAAGAAGAAGGGTGGAGACGATGATGAAGACGATGATTGGATGTCTGAATTCATTGGAACTACGCAAGACTTGGACATGGATTCCATCACAGGAACCGGTTCTGCTGCTGAAGAAAAGAAGGAAGAGGAAAAGAAATCCGAACCTGCAGAACCTGAAGATGAAGACGACCCATTTGCGGTTAATGTTGTTCAACGCAAGACACGTCGCAAAAAGAAAGCCGAGGAAGAAGAGGAAGAAGACGACGATGACGACGACGACCTCTCTTGGGCTGGTCTTGACGACGATGATGACGATGATGACGACGACGAGGATGATGACGATGATGAGGATGATGATCCGAAGCCTCGCAAGCGCCCTGTTCGTAAGCGACCTGCTCGAAAGGCAGCACCAACCCGTAAGCGCCCTGTTCGACGCAAGAAGAGCGAGGATTGAATCGTTGATGTGGTCAAATGGCTGAACACATTGAACACCATCATCACTCTGTCCTCGATGCATTCAATCCATTGCACAATCGATTGAACTGGTTGCTTGTAGCCGTCCCCATTACGCTGTTTTTTGAGTTTCAACACAATGTGGAAATGACGTTTCTTTTCTCAATGATTGCAATCATGCCTCTTGCCTTCCTTATGGGGCATGCGACAGAAGAAATTGCGTTACGGGCAGGAGAAAACCTTGGTGGCCTCCTCAACGCAACGTTTGGAAATGCCGTTGAGATTATCATTGCAGGGCTTGCTCTTTGGACGGCTGCTCAACATGCTGATCAAGCGGAAATCATGATCCAGTTGGTGCAAGCGAGTTTGATTGGAAGCATTCTTGGAAACCTGCTCTTAGTGCTTGGTTTGGCACTTCTATGGGGAGGTTACAAGCATCGAACACAAACCTTCAATCAAGAAGCTCTCTCAATGAATGGAAGCTTGCTGCTATTGGCAGTTCTTGCGTTGATCATTCCAGCTGCTGCATCGCATACTGGTGCAGATTCCAACATTCTTAATCTCTCACGATATGCTTCTCTTGTCCTCCTTCTGATGTATGGCTTGTCTCTGTTTTTCCA
>CALDQY010000269.1 GCA_937911445.1 uncultured Rhodobiaceae bacterium
ACACGACCACCCATTGACATGGTGACCTGAATCTCATTGAGGAGAGCAGGTTGTGTTGAATTGTGCATGAACATGATTTGGAAGGCATGCTCGTTGGCGTCAAGCTGACCGGAGTAAGGGAGTGTGATGGCAACCCACGCATCTGCTTCGTCGTGACGAACGTAAGCATCGTATTCCTGCATTGTAGCTGCAATCTGGTATCCTGCAAGTGGAGAATTGCTCGTAAACCATGGCGAATGGACTGTTCCATTGCCAATCGATGTGATGGAACCAGCGAGATAAGTGCTGTTGTTCATCGTCCAGCCACGTTCCACAGGGTCTGTTGAAAACGTGTCTTTGAGCAGACCACCTGCTGTGATGGATTCAACCGATGGCATGGAACTTGCATCCAATCCCTCAAAGTTCATGCTCAGGCGAAGGGAGCCGTAGGTCTCCCAATCAACCGCATCGAGATGAACAAGGGTGCCTTCGATGTTTTCGAATCCAGAAAGGTTGTCTCCTGTCGTGGCATCAATGAGGGTCCACGTGAGACTCGAACCCGTAGGCAAGTCTGCATTGATATGCATGGGCGCATAAGGGCCTTCTGCCAACAAAAAGCTGTTCGAAGTATTGTATCCAAATGTAGGACTTGTCCAAAGCGAAAGTGGCGGAATCACTACCTTTACGTCATCAACAAACCAATAATCACAGCACGTACTGCTGCCCGATGTCTGATGTAGTCTAAATTGTGAACTTGAATGCAGGGCTGCAGCTGGAAGAATGGTTGCAAGCTGGAAATTTGAAGTCGAGGGAGAGCCTCCTGTAAAGTCGTGGAATTGCGTCCAGGTGCCTGCTGCAGTTTTGTATTGGAACTGGAGGTCTTCACCGAAATCAGGGGTTTCCCCGCACCCCGACCGTCCTTCATGTACCCAAGCATGGAATGGCACTCCTGAACGACCTGATAGATCCATTACAGGAGATGTTGCGTACGTTGATCCTGCGTACAATCTGATTGAACCTCCTGAACTACCATTGTAACCACATGCGGGGGAGGTGACACGACCGCTGTACGAATTGGAGAACGTCCATCCTTGAGCCCCGGTGTTGAAATCAAAACCCGGGACTGAGCCTGCTCCAGAAAGAATACCGGATTGTGAGAATGTGTTGTTCTTTGTGGCGTCAACGTGATTCCATGCCGCATCGCCCTCCCAGAGCAACGTTTGCGAGTTGGCTAATGTTTGCGATTGAACCGTCATGTCCAATGATGTAATTGCTCCAGAACTTGAAGGAAGGTCCAACTCAAACGGAGTCAAACTTGCTTGACCTGGTCGGACATCGACCGTAACCGAGGTTCCGACCGAGACAGAATCAACAATTTGCTCGCCTTTAAGATAGCCCGCTGGAGCAGGCGGAGCAAACGTCGTGTATGGACCCATGACGAACAAAAAGAGCACGAGCAAAGCAACTCCACGTCCCTTCGGAGAGGCGGCCATGCCTTTGCCTGATTTTCAAAGGACTTGAAT
>CALDQY010000270.1 GCA_937911445.1 uncultured Rhodobiaceae bacterium
ATGATAACATCGATGTTGAACGCAGCACCGTGGACACCACGGCTTGGGTCGATACCATCTTCACCATAGGAGAACTGGATAATTCGGTTTGCCGTGTTGCGTACGGAGAGCATGTCATCGTTGAAGACCTTGAGGTCATCCATTGCGTTGATGAGTCGGCGTTGCATGTATCCGGACTTGGACGTACGAACAGCAGTATCGACAAGGGACTCACGACCGGAAACGGAGAGCATAAAGAACTCCGTTGGTTCAAGACCACGCTTGAATGAACCCGAGATGAATCCACGGTCTTGCGCTCCTCGACCACCTCGCTTGAAGTGAGGAAGAACACGTTCGTTGTATCCACGCTCGAGACGCTTGCCACGAACCTTTGCTTGTCCGATGGAACCAGCCATCATGTTGAGGTTGTCCATGGAACCACGGGCGCCGGAAATAGCCATGTTTACCGCAGCGTTGGTGGAACCGGATTGGTTCAGTTCGTTCTTTGCAACGTCACCAGCAGCTTGCTTTCCTTCATCGAGCATAACCATGATGTTCTCTTCGAGGGTTTCTCGCATGGTTCGACCAGGTCGAGGCTCGTACTTTCGAGGATCACCCTTGGCTGCTTCAAAGCGTGCAAGTTCTTCCTCGACGAGAGCACGAGCAGATGCGTTTGCCTCGTGAATGGCTTCTAGTGCTTCTGCGCTCAAATCCTCATCGTCGATACCTGTGGTGAATCCGAGGGATGTACAAGCAGCGATGGACAGTCGTGTGAACTCGTTCAAGAACTGAGCACCCTTCTCGGATCCATTGCTCTGTACAATGGCATCGAGGAGACGTCCGTCTTCAGCACCGATGGCACGCTTGTCGAGTGTTCCGACAACATTTCCATCCTTGACGTGGACTTCGTCACGGCTTCGTGACATGAAGTGCAGGTTGATATTGTCAGGAACAATCAATGAAATCAAATCTTGTCCACGGAAAGCGTCGTTACCGTTTTCGTCTTTGACGATCTCTGGAAGGTCGCCGGTGTAGGCGATACTACCGAGCATTTCCAGACCGTGTGCCTTGGATACCAAGGTTCCTGGACGGGAGAGCAGGTAAGCACCGGAGATGTGGTCGTGAATACCACCAATAACCGCACCACCATAACGAGGTGTCAGGATGTGTTCTTGCACTCGCATCAAAATCTTGGCTTCCGCACGTGCTTCTTCGGATTGAATGACGTGAAGGTTCATCTCGTCACCGTCGAAGTCAGCGTTGTACGGCGTACAAACTGCGAGGTTGAAACGGAAAGTGTGACCTTCCATAACTCGGACTTCGTGGACCATCATCGACATTCTGTGAAGCGATGGTTGTCGGTTGAAGATGGCAACATCCCCATCGATGAGGTGGCGCTCGACTTGCATACCCGGCTTCGGGTTTCCACGGATGTCAACGGTCGAAAGTCGGTCTTCGACAGGGGTTGGCATTTCGTAGTCATCTTCTGGGCTGCCACAGTGTGGACAGCGGATTTCAAGATGCTCTGGGAATGGCTCAGGATCAGGGTTGTCGGCTTGCGCAAGCTCGTGCATCCATCGGTAATGGAGGACTGCACGTGGGTCGTCTTCTGGTAGAGGATGACCATGCTCGTCTTCACCACGGAGGTTACGGAGGGTTGCTTCATCGTCAACGATGTAACTGGACTCGGTCAAATCGCTTCCCTCTACACGGTTGATGAGTGGGCGAACGACCATTCCTGGCAAGAAGTTCGGTGCAGGAAGGACCGAATCAAGGTCAAATCGTAGTGTGTGTTCAGACTCACATTCAGGGTTGTGACATCGGAAACCAGCGTTGATCAAACGGCTTCGGGGGTTTATTCGAACACGTCGACCGTCACCACGTACAATGTAGTTTACACCAGGATGGACATCCGGACCGCGTAGAATCATCTGACGCATCTGCTCACGGTTTCGGAGTGTAACACGAATTGGTACAGTCAACTCCTTCGCAACCTTCACAGGGACACCGACTTCGTTGACGCCAAGGTACGGATCAGGCGAAATGACGGAACGTGCACAAAAGTTGACACGCTTACCGGACAAGTTCGAACGGAATCGTCCTTCCTTACCCTTCAATCGCTGGGTCAAAGTCTTCAATGTACGACCAGAACGGTGACGAGCAGGAGGAACACCAGAAGTCTGGTTGTCGAAATAGGTAGTGACGTGGTATTGCAACAATTCCCATAAGTCTTCAACAATCAGTTGAGGAGCACCGGAATCACGGTTCTCTTGCAGTCGCTGGTTGATTCGCAGGACGTCAACAAGCTTGTGCGTCAAGTCGTCCTCAGAACGGTCACCACTGTCGAGTGTAATCGATGGTCGAACGGTGATTGGTGGCACAGGTAGGACCTTGAGAACGGTCCACTCTGGACGGTTTTGCTTGTCCATACCGATGAAAATCAAGTGTTCGTCTGGAATGCTTGCAAGCCACTCACGAACGTCACGTGGATTCATCTTGCGCTCAGTTTCCTTACCACCAGTTCCAACGTTCTCGGTCTTTTCCTTGAATGTCGTTGGCTTATCGAGACGGATTTCACCTTGCATTGCACCGCAATGCATGCAAGTACGACGGTTCTTGCTCGAAGCAACCTTCTCAACTTCCTTGATGATGCTTGAGAATTCTGTGGACCCTACACCGTGCTTGGTGATGATGTCCTTGATTCGCGAGCGGTAGTAGTCTTGCTCTGAAAGTTCAGGGTTGGAAGGGTGTGTCTCCTTCGCTGAGTGAAGCAGAACCTGACTGCAAGACTTACAGGTGGACTTGAGAGCGGTCTTGATCAAGTTGACGAAACCGATGTGAATGACCGGAAGTTCAAGTTGGATGTGTCCGAAGTGACCCGGAGATTCGTCGTACTTGCAGTTGTCCGTGGGGCAAACAAGACCTGGTTCAATAACACCCATGTGAGGATCCATCAAACCTTGTCGGTAGGCGTGTCCGTCGTCCTTGTAGGTATCCGGAGTCTTGACCTCGACAGAGGACATCTTACGGATTTCAACAGGGTCCATCAAGCTGAAACGAATTTGTGCAATTCGCTTTGGAATCAATGTGGTTTTTCGGCTCATCTTCGGTCCTCCAGTTCAAGTCGCATGGCAACCCCAAGACTCTTCATTTCGTCAAGCAGGAGTTTGAACGCATACGATGTTTGTACCTTGTACACTTCAGCCCCGTCACCATGGACTGGACTGACGTACGTTCTTCGCTTTGGATCGTACCAGGCAATGTGCCCAGATTGAGCACAAACGAACATGTCAATACCATCGGATTCATCGAGGAGACGGTCCTTGATGACCATCGAGGCACCGTGTGCAATCAAACAGTCACGTTCCATCTCACCAAATCGCAGACCACCTTGTCGTGCACGACCTTCGGTCGGCTGACGAGTGAGAATCTGGACACGTCCACGAGAACGTGCGTGAATCTTTGAACTGACCAAGTGGTGGAGTCGCTGGTAGTAGATACAACCGACGAAGATATCTGCAGGGTATGCTTCACCCGTTTCACCGTTGATCATGGTCTCACGTCCGGTGTGAGCCAGTCCGTTTCGGACAAGTCCGTCACGAAGGCTGCTCTCCTTTTCTCCACGGAAGGCAGTACCATCGATTCGGCGCCCTTCCATGGCACCGACCTTGCCACCGATCATCTCGAGAACGTGGGCAACGGTCATCCGTGAAGGAATTGCGTGTGGGTTGATAATCAAGTCAGGGACGACACCATCTTGTGTGAACGGCATGTCTTCAGGTTCGACAAGTCGGCCGATGACGCCCTTCTGTCCGTGACGAGAAGCAAACTTGTCACCAACTTCAGGAACTTTGTGGCTTCGGACCATGACACGAACCAAACGACCTGAGTTGTCGGATTCTGTGACGTAGACGTTGTCGACCCATCCCTTCTCACCGTGGCGAACAAGCATGGATGATTCACGTCGTTCTTGTGCCATGAGGAAAGCACCGCTGTTGGATTCCTCGAGGAATCGCGGAGGGCTGGTCTTACCAACGAGGACGTCGCCACCCTCTAGATAGGTCTCTGGGAGTGGCAATCCATCGTCTTCGAGATGGAAGTAAGCTTCGGCTGGCTTCAATCCCTTGACTTCTGTCAACTTGTTACCGGGCTTCTCGATCTCCTCGACTTGACCGCCTGGGAATCGACGTCGCTCGGCATTGTACGTTCGATTA
>CALDQY010000271.1 GCA_937911445.1 uncultured Rhodobiaceae bacterium
ACCTTGAACACGTTTGCTGATGATTTTCTCGCTGCCTTGAATGGGAAAGCGATCGTCAATAATTTACCTCGCTTGCGGGCCATCATCGATTCGACATCTGGTAATCGCTACACAACAGATCCTGCCATGAATGAGTTGTTGATTGCCAATACGCACCAATACGCTCCAAGCAAGTACCATCTACGTCGGGGAGAGAAGAGCACGAAGCAGCAAAGCAGTGGTTTGATTTTCTCGACTTGGTTGGGACAAGGAGCTTGGTTTTCTCACAGCCTCGATTTGAAGACACTCGATGATCTCATGAGCGGTATCGATGAGAACGACGTTGATTCCCATTACTTCGTGCTTGCTCGTGACCTTAGCCACAAGCAGCGTGAGGATGAGCGATGGGCGTGGGTTGATTGGACCAGTGAGCCAACGCAAATATTGAGCGATATGCATCGAGGGTACGTTGTCCCTGATGGATGGGATGAGGTACATTTCAACCGTGGTGCATCGATTACCGTTGATTTGAATGCACCAAAGCTACGTCTCCTAACCTTCCGACAGTCGATGAAAGACCGCCTCATTCAATCAATACAAAGGTGATTCAGTGAGCCGAGAACATGCTGTTCTTGGAGTTGATATTGGTGGTTCTTCCATCAAATGCTGTCTCTTGAATGCTCAAGGGATAATTCGACATACGACGGTAGAATACACAAACGGAAAAGATCCAGATGCTGTTCTCAATATGATGACTGAACTTATTGAATTATGGCATCATGTTGGTCCAATAGGAATTGGATTCCCTGGACTCGTAAGTGGAAATCGTATCGTTGATGCACCGAACATGGGTGAAGGATGGGACGGATATGATTTGTCAAGTCGACTCAATCAGCGCCTAGACGCTTCAGTTGCAATCATAAATGATGCAGATGCCGCTGCCTTGGCCATGGCTCGAGAAACGAACGGATGGGAAACTGAAAACATCCTGTGCCTCACGCTTGGAACAGGAATCGGGTCCGCTTGGCTCAAGCAGGGAGAATTGGAAGCAGGAACTGAATATGGGCGCATGCTTCATCCACAATTGGTTTGTTCGTTGGAACAATGGGCTTCTGTTCGAACATTGAATGAAGAAACTCTGTCGATTGAAGAATGGGCAGAACGGCTTGCAACCGTTCTCGATTTCTTGCAGGAGCGATTCAGCCCAGATCGATTTGTACTGAGCGGTGGCATCACAACAACCTCAGAGGAATGGATTGGCATCGTACAACAACGAATGAGCATACCAGTTGAGATATCGAACTATGGTGATTTGACTGGAGCTGTTGGAGCAGCAAAACTCCATTCAGTGTAAAAAGTAAACTGCAACATTGACAAAAAAAGGTGGAGACTGGGGCTCTAGGAGCCCCAGCCTCGCTTTTCTTAGGAGGTGATCCATCTGCAGGTTCCCCTACAGATACCTTGTTACGACTTAACCCTCCTTGTCGAAGGCAGGCTCGA